>CACIAQ010000092.1 GCA_902584635.1 uncultured Alphaproteobacteria bacterium | reverse complement strand
GAAAGGTACTATTGTACTTAGCATATCGGTTTGAGTAGACCATTTCCAATCTGAAAACTCCGGGTCTTTCGTATCTATGCCTATGTCTGTATCATTCCCGGTAAACTTGAATAAAAACCACTTTTGACTTTGACCTCTAAATTTACCGCGCCAAAACTTACTCTGTATTTCTTGGGGCAGGTCATAACGATACCAATTCTTAGATTGTTTAAGAAGAGTAACTTTAGATTTGATAATACCTGTTTCCTCATACATTTCTCGGTAGGCAGCCTCTAAAGGAATTTCATTATTGTCTACACCTCCTTGCGGCATTTGCCACGCTTTAGTGTTATCAAGACGGCGGCCTGTAAAAATCTCAGATTGGTTATTAATGATCACCAATCCAACACCTAGACGATATGGTAGTGAGTTAATCATTCTTTTCCAGAGAAGACCAATAAACCTTCAATTAAATCAATCGCATGGGCCAATTGATTATCTTTATTCCTTCTTTCGTTTGCTTCCCGAAAACTTATTTCCTCTTTTCTCAGCATCTCTTTTTCAGAATCCGTTAAACTGTCATTACTCAAAGCGCCCTCGAGATCAGCTTCTGAGAACGTTTTTCTTTTATCTTCCTCACTGTCTTCAACTCTCTTGAACTTCAAGAAGACATCAGGGGTTACTCCGAGAGCTTGAATCGACCTTCCTGAGGGTGTATAATATCTTGCAGTTGTCAATCTAATCCCACCACTTTGGCCCATTGGAAGGACCGACTGAACTGATCCTTTTCCGAAACTTTTAGTTCCTAAAACAATCGCTCTTCCGTGGTCCTGAAGCGCACCTGCAACGATCTCTGATGCAGACGCAGAACCGGCATTTATAAGAATAACAAGGGGCTTCCCCTCTGAAATATCACCTTTAGAAGCCTTATATCGTTCGCCCTTTCCCTCTCTATCTCTTGTCGACACAATCTCTCCTTGATCTAAAAAAAGATCAGTTACTGAAATGGCTTCAGATAATAATCCTCCAGGATTATTTCTCAAATCTAGTACAAACCCTTTAGGTTCGTTTGCACCGATTTTTTCCGTTACAGCTTTTATTCCATCTTCAAGGTTTGGCATAGTTTGTTCATTAAAGGTAGTTACCCTCATAATCACAACATCACTCTCTATTCTTACCTTTGCAGCTGTCAGTTTAATCACATCTCTTGTTACTTGAACCTCAATTGGATCTTCTAAACCCTCTCTGACGATGGTTAACTTAACAGTTGACCCTACTGGACCACGCATTATTTCCACGGCTTCAGATAAGCTTAGACCTAGCATGGGCTTGTCATCGACAAATGTTATAAAGTCCCCAGCTAACACCCCTGCCTTATAGGCTGGTGTATCGTCCATAGGTGATACCACTTTTACGAAACCATCCTGTTGGGTGACTTCAATTCCTAACCCGCCAAAAGATCCCTTTGTATCAACCTGCATATTATCATAGCTTTTAGGCACTAAAAATCCTGAGTGGGGATCTAGAGAAGAAAGCATGCCATTTATTGCTGCCTCAATTAAATCTTTACTTTTTACTTCTTCAACATATTTCGATTTTACAAGATCGAAAACTTGACCAAAAAGGTCTAGTTGCTCATAAGTCTCTTTTTTACTTTCCTCAGAATTAACCGGGCTAATGGCAAAAAAACTTAAAAAAAATAAAACTATAACTAGGTACTTACGTATTGAATTTGGCATCATTAATCTTCTCTTTTTTTTATTACTTAAAATAAACACTTGGCAACTTACTCTGTCCTTTTACTTGAGTTAAATAGATAAATCAAATAATCAAATTTGCTAGTAAAGAAGAGATTTACCTGTCATTTGGTAAGGCTTGTCTATATCCATTAACTCCAAGATTGTTGGGGCTATATCTATTAATGAGCCTGACTTTACACTAACCTTTTTCCTACTACTATAAAGAATACAAGGTACAGGATTCAAGGTATGATAAGTGTGAGGATTTTTCGTTTCTTCAATATACATTTCTTCGCAATTTCCATGATCAGAGATTATCAGTGCCTCTCCCCGAACCCTGTCTAGACACGCACATATTTTTCCTAGCATTTCATCAACTGTTTCCACCGCTATTTTTGCTGCACTTAAATTTCCTGTATGCCCTACCATGTCCGGATTAGCAAAGTTTACAATAAGGAGATCAAAAAACTCTTTTTCTATGGCAGATATTAAATTATTACAAATTTCTTCTGCTGACATTTGTGGTCTTATATCGTAGCTTTCAA
>CACIAQ010000091.1 GCA_902584635.1 uncultured Alphaproteobacteria bacterium | reverse complement strand
ACTAGACTTCTTTGTGTTTATAACGTTCTTCAGGTAAAGATAACTAAGAAATTTATAATGGAAGAATTCTCCAAAAAAACTAGTTTGCATAACCTGGATAGAAAAATGGAGGAGTTTAAGTCTAAAAAAGAGAAAAATCGGCCAAAACTGCTGAAAGTTAAAAATGACGGTTGGAGAATGGTTATTGAGCTTGTGACAGGGATGCTCATAGGTGTAAGTTTGGGAATGGCACTTGATTACCTTGTAGGGAGCGAGCCTCTATTTTTAATATTATTTTCTCTGTTGGGCTTCATGGCCGGTGTAAAAACAATGATAGGTACGGCAAAAAAAATGAATGAAACAAATAACCAATAAAATAAAAACAGATGGAAAAACAATCAGCTTTTAATATCCACCCAATGGATCAATTTATTATAGACCCGATTTTGATGGGAGAAAGCTTGGAATGGTATTCCTTTACAAACCAAGCCTTATGGATGCTTATAAGTCTGGCATGCATTTCTTTCGTCTTCATATATGGATCTCGAAAGCATCAGTTGGTCCCGGGAAGACTGCAGTCTGTTGCTGAACTTATGTATTTTTTTATAAGGGATATGATCATCGATATAGCAGGTCAAGAAGGCTTGAGATACTTTCCCTATATATTTACTCTATTTATTTTAATATTGTTCGGTAACGTGCTAGGTCTATTACCCTACAGTTTTACATATACCAGCCATATTGCTATAACAGGATTTCTTGCCCTCTCTGTTTTTATAACGGTTACCGCAATCGGTTTTATAAAGAACGGGTTTGGGTTTTTAAGTCTTTTTTGGATAAGCAGTGCCCCTCTAGCCTTGAGACCAATTTTGTTAATCATAGAAGTTATATCTTATTTTGTGAGACCTGTAAGCCATTCTATAAGGCTCGCCGGTAATATGATGGCTGGACATGCAGTTATAAAGGTATTTGCAGGGTTTGCTGGAGCCTTAGGATTAGGGGCAGTTGCACCTATATTCGCAATTACAGCAGTTTACGGACTCGAGATGCTTGTTGTAGTAATACAGGCATATGTCTTTACTATATTAACTTGTGTTTACCTGAATGATGCTTTGCATCCAGGTCACTAATAATTTTATAAAGGAGCAATATTATGGTCGATGGAAATTTAGTAGAAATGGGGAAGCTTATAGGAGCGGGTCTCGCCTGTACCGGGATGGGTGGAGCCGCGATTGGAGTCGGACATGTAGTAGGAAACTTTCTTTCAGGAGCTTTAAGAAACCCAAGTGCAGCTTCCGGTCAGACTGCCACAATGTTTATAGGTATTGCATTCGCAGAAGCTTTAGGGATCTTTAGCTTTTTGGTGGCTTTACTATTAATGTATGCAATGTAATTCTATTATTAAATTTAATGGCTTCGACTTCAGATAATAGCGCGGTGGGGATGCCCCAATTGGATTTCTCCACCTTCCCCAACCAAATATTTTGGTTGGCTATTTTCTGTATTGTTTTATTTGCTATTGTAAAATTTTTTATCATTCCAAGGATGGAAGATATTTTCGCAAATCGAAGAAAGATTATAGACGGAAATATAGCAAAAGCTGAAGAAATTAGGTTAAGAGTGGATGAGATAGAGAAAAAAATTGAAGAAGAGCTTCAAAAAGCTAAATCACAATGCGATGAAATTATGAATACCAGTGGACTTAATATCAAAGAACAAATGGCCTCAGCCCTGGAAGATAGTAAGATAGCCACTTCTCAACTTATAAGTGAAGCGGAAGGCAGGTTGAAAGAGCTTAGAGATGGTTCGGAGATAGCTATTGAAAAGATATCGGAAGAATTAGCATCTGATATAATGAAAAAGATCACAGGTGAAAAGCAGGGTTAAACAAATTGATAAAAGAAACTATATTAAACCTTAAATCGTTTATGCTAATACTTCTAGTTTTGGCTACTTCATTCAGAGCAAGTTACGCCGCTGGTTCAAAAAAAATTTTTAGTTTAGATAATACCGACTTTGTAGTTTTAATTTCCTTTTTGTTATTCGTAGGTGTTTTGATCTATTTCAAGGTTCCTTTTATTATCTCTGCTTTCTTAGATAAGAGGTCTAATGATATTCAAGATGAAATTCAGCGAGCGAGCGACATATTGGAAGAGGCAAAGAAAATACTTTCTTCAATTGAAGCTGATCATATAAAGACTAGCGAATCAATTGAAAAGATGATCGCCAACGCAAAAAATCGAGCTGTAGAGGAGGAAGATAAAGCAAAAAAATATATTGAAGAATTGATGAAAAATAAACTTAATTCGGCTGGAGGTCAGGTAAAATTAAATGAGAGAAAAATATTTGAGGAGATAGAGAGACGTGCCATAGATTTGAGCATCGAAAAAGTTCGAGCTAAATTATCTGAAAGCCTGTCTGG
>CACIAQ010000090.1 GCA_902584635.1 uncultured Alphaproteobacteria bacterium | reverse complement strand
AGATTTTGGGCACCCTGAAGCTATAGTTCATCTTGCTTGGCCAGGTCTTCCAAATTTTTCATCTTTATTTCATTTTGAACAAAATCTGCCGGCGGATTACCGATTTTTAAAAGCAGTCATAGAAAGCGGGACTAACCAAGTTCTTGTAACTGGGACTTGTCTAGAATATGGTATGCAAAGTGGCGAATTGACAGAAACGAGACCAACAAGACCGACGGTTCCTTATGGACTTGCGAAAGATACACTTAATAAATTTCTCAAATCACTAAAAATAAAAATACCCTTCATTCTACAATGGTGTAGGTTATTTTATATGCATGGTAGAGGCCAAAACCCAAAAAGTTTGCTGTCACAGCTTGATCAGGCTATCGATAACGGGTCATCATCCTTTAATATGTCTTATGGCGAGCAACTCAGGGATTATTTACCGGTTCAAGTGGTCGCCCATCGATTGGTAAATGTGCTTGAGCATTCTAATTTCGACGGTGTAATTAATATCTGCAATGGAAAACCAATATCTGTGCGTGATTTAGTAAAGCATCACCTATATTCACGAGGTAAAGAAATCAAGTTGAACCTAGGTTACTATCCCTATCCAGATTACGAACCTATGGAGTTTTGGGGTAAAACTGAGTTTCCTGAATTTCAGAAGGAGAGGTCGTGAATACCTTCAAAAAAATAAAACGCAAACTCTTAACATCAGTAATACTTTTAAAAATTAACCAGCTACTACACTTTTTAAGAATACAAGGATTATTTTTTTCCGTACCTCTACGGTCTTTCACAGTTTGGGGTATGACAATGGGAGTTCGAACACCATGGATGAATGGCTAAGGAAGCAATGAAAATTCTTATATGTGGGAACTTGGGTTATGTTGGACCTATGGTTTGCAGGCACATAAAGAGTGTATTTCCAGACAGCGACTTAACTGGGTTAGACACTGGTTATTTTGCGTCGCGCATTACTCAATTTGGACGAATTGGGGATACCTATTGTGACGTTCAAATATACAAGGACATTCGTGACGTAAGTCAGGAGTTTTTCTATAATTTTGATGCGGTTGTTGTTTTAAGCGCCATCTCTAATGATCCGATGGGAAATAAATTCGAGAAGGTAACTAATGAAATTAACTATCTGGCGTTGAAAAATCTAATTGAACCTTTTGTAACTCTTCCTAATAAAAGATTAGTGTTTGCATCAAGCTGCAGCATGTATGGAAGTACTGAAGGCAATGCTAGAAAGGAAATTGATGGGCTTAATCCGTTGACTGCATATGCAAGGTCTAAAGTAGCTTTAGAACAAGTATTAAAAAAATGCAAATTAGGTCCTTATACAACTGCCACTTCATTGCGATTTGCAACCGCTTGTGGAATGAGTGATCGATTAAGACTAGATTTGGTTCTCAATGATTTTGTTGCTTCGGCAATCCTAAAAAATAAAATAGATATTCTTAGTGATGGCAGTCCATGGCGCCCTTTAATTAATGTAAATGATATGGCCAGAGCGATAGAGTGGGCAATTCTCCGGGATGAAAGTGTTGGATCAGCCTATCTAGCCATAAATACTGGCTCAAACAAATGGAACTATCAAGTTTCTGAACTTGCAATAGCAGTAGCGGATAGCATCCCAAACTGTGAGGTAAGTATTAATACAGAGGCATCTAAAGATAAGAGGTCGTACAAGGTTAATTTCGATCTGTATGAGAGTTTAGCACCAAATCATTTACCTATCTCAACGCTGCAAAGTACAATCAATGAACTGGTAGAAGGGATCAACCAAGTGAAGAATCTTATCAACCAAGATTTCCGTTCATCAGATTTCATGCGTCTTCATATTTTAGAGTCTCATTTGATATCCAAAAGATTATCAAATGAACTTCGTTGGCTAATATGATTCTTTATAAATGTCAGAGTAGTACGAAATTCAAATACTACCAAATGAAATTCTCCGTAAGTTGCCACAAAAATAAATCGAAAAAGAAAATCCACTTCGCAAACTAAATGCCAAAGAAAAAGCGTCTTGCTAAGTTTGAAGCAATTGCAGATAGATCGAAGTGTAGAAAAAATGTGCAAAACCCTAGCTATAATTGTGGCTTAGCAAAGCCGAATTCGCACAGATAGAAGCAACGTGGTAAGACCAGCTTGATTGAAGTGATGAACTCAAAGAATAAGCCGAGCGGCTTGAAAGAATACAATGAGAAGCTTAACCGATTTTTAGGATTGGTTGGAAGTTGGCGGAGTAATTTTATTTGCTGGCTAAGCGTGACAGGCGCATAAGTTAACACACCAAGCTGTTGAAAAATGGTAATTAGATTAAAAAGCGAAGTTATTGCACTTACCGTTACGTTTAGTACTATAAAAAAGGGTGAACCGATAAAATAATGAAAAAAACTATTCAAGACCCCGTGAAAGCATTTGAGTATGAGTGCGACCAGCGT
>CACIAQ010000089.1 GCA_902584635.1 uncultured Alphaproteobacteria bacterium | reverse complement strand
ATCTCCTGTGACTGGAATGACTGTTGATTTAGAAAAAATAACTAAAGAAGTTAGGAATGTGACACCTGACTGCATTATTATCGTTGATGGTATTCAGCACTCTAGTCATGGGGCCATAGACGTTCAGAAATATGACATAGATGGATATGTGGTTTCTCCATATAAAATGTTTTCTCGACATGGGTATGGGGTAGCATGGGCTTCTGACAGATTATGCACTTTGAATAAGGAGCAATTGGCAGATGGCCCGTTCCAAAACTGGGAATTAGGTACTAGAGATGCTGGTAGTTACGCAACTTTTTCGGATGTAGTAGATTATCTGGACTGGCTTGGCAGTAATTTTACAGAAAGCGAAAATACTAGAGAAAGGCTAGAGGCTTCCTCGATAGCTATAAAATCGCATGAACAAGAGTTAGTAGATTTAGTAATAAATGGTGCTGAAGATATTGTTGGGTTAAGAAACAATAAAAAAATTCGGCTTATTGGTAACCCAGCTTCTTCGTCTCGAGAGGGAGTAGTGTCCTTTTTTCAGGAAAACAAGCCTTCAAGCATAATAGTGGAAGAACTTAGACAGCGTAAAATACGCGTACACATTAGAAAAGATGATCATTACTGTGGGAATATACTCAGGCCTTTAAATCAAAAAGACTGCATCAGATTTTCGATATGTCATTATAATTCAAAGGCTGAAGTGGTAGAGTTTATGAAAGCTATCAATGAAATTAGTGCCAACTAAAGAATTCTTTTTATCTTACTCTCCATTCTTTTCTTAAAAATGAGCTTTTCTCTTTCATAAGCTTCCACTCTTGCCTTAAGATAAAAATATGACTTGTCTGATGTCATGCTTGAAAAAGTGTCGGTTCTAATAGACCATCCTTCTCTAGAGCGTTCTTCTGTCCAATGGGTCTCTCCTTTCGCCGAAAGAGGATTATTTGGATGTATTGACCATTTTTCTCGTGCTGAGCTACTTATGACTAACTTATTCTGAAGATCCTTAAAACTACCAAAGTCATCTTCAATTTCCAAGAACACCTCATCCGTAGCCTCATCAAATATTATTTGCCTTTTATTATGTGGTTTTCTAATTTTTTTGCCTCTCCATGGTTTGGAAGCGACAGGCTCAGGAAAAACCCATTCGTCTGAGTTTGTTCCCTGTCTTAATGGCAATGACAAATAACCGTCTTTGACCACTAGTTTAGCAGGATTATACACTGGCCAAACCAAAGGCCAGTAAGCATTTGCTAGGGAAAGGCGAAGTTTATTTCCTTTAGGTATTTTATATGCAATGTGATCTAGCGTTACCTTTACAGTGAACTCTTTTGCTAATGGGATATTTTTGGGACTATCAAAAGAGTCACGGAACCTCAGATTTAAAATACCATATGTTATCCTACTCGACTTACCATCGGGGTAAACATCACATAATCGGACAGCCAGTTGTGCGTTAGGTGAGGTCGCTTCGAGCGTTACTGTTAACTCAGGAGACCCAACTATATCCTCTTCAAGGTTCAAGGCCTTTGTATCAAAGCAAAGTGAAAAAGCGTCGTCAGAACGCTGGTCCCCCGGAAGCTCTGGGCCTAACCAAATAGCACAATATTCGCCACCTTTTAGCCCACAATGCTGAGGACTATCAATTACTCCCAAATGAGATTTATTTTTTCTGTTGCTTAAAGAAAGTACATTATTATGTCTTAAAAAAAGCTTTTTATTTTTGCTTGCTTTTCTTGGCCAAACATCCTCTTTAATCCAATATCCGTCTCTAAAATTGTAACTACTTTTAGGGGGCTCACCTTTCATAACATATACTCTATAGTTAGGATCTGTTTCACATCCATTATCAAGTTCTTTGAGCCATTTATCCCACCATCGGATGGCTTCTTGTAAAAAGCCTATCTGGGGTTTTGGTACAGCAAAGTGAGGATATTTATGTACCCAAGGACCGATGATCCCCTTAGCTTTAGCATTTTTCACAAGTTCTGGAACTGCATTTTTATAGGCGTCTCCCCATCCTCCAATAGCTAGGATTGGGGTTTCAAGCTTAGAATAATCTTCACATACAGATCCATGTTTCCAGTACTTATCTCTCTTCTGATGCCTTAACCAAATATCTGAAAGATGTGGTTGGTTTTTCAAACGCTCTAGCCAAATCTTTTTCCATTTCTTTCCAACAATTAGTGGATCGGGTGGCCGTGAAGAATATGAAAGCATTGTAGCGCCCCATCCCAAGTTTTCATTTAACAAACAACCACCCTTATAATGAATGTCCTCGGTATATCTATCTACTGTTGAACATAAAGTTATAATTGCTTTTAAAGCTTTTGGCCTTCGAAAGGCAACCTGTAGGCTGTTAAAACCACCCCAACTGATTCCCATCATGCCAATATTTCCATTGCTCCATGATTGTTTGCTGGCCCAATCAATTATATGTTCTGCATCACTTAATTCAGTCTCTGTATACTCATCGAAAAGAAGTCCCTCGCTATCTCCATTACCTCTTAGATCAACACGCATA
>CACIAQ010000088.1 GCA_902584635.1 uncultured Alphaproteobacteria bacterium | reverse complement strand
AATCTCAGGTAGCTTACGCTAATTCTCTGAAATTTATAACATCGTCTGAAGTCTTATCATCTCAGAACGAATTTATAAAGTCCAGTTTAGGACAATCACTAGCTTTTACATTAAGTTTACCTATTTAAAACAATCTATTTCTTCTTACTTTTCCAAGTTCCACCATATTGATAAGTGTCTTCATACTTCTCTTTAACTACTTGAAGACACTTTCCGCATAAAAATACCCAACCTTTTAGCTCTTCGTATCTGCAACGATAAAGAACTTCTTTGGGTTTGTGACACTTAAAACAAACCTTAATTCTGTCTTTCATAGTTCTAATATGGTTTCGTTTTTGAGTATTATTTTAATTTGGTACACAGAGAAGAAAAAAATGAAAGAACTCCTACTAAAATCAAAAAGTAGCATACAAAATCTATTGGGTTTAAGTACTCGATATAAATACCGGTTAAAAATGCAGCAAATGACGACATTAATGTCATTACAGCAGAACCTAAACCGGAGGCACTTCCTGCCAGATGTGGTATTGCCTTGACTATTTCAGCATTTGATGCCGGCCAAATAATCCCTGACCCAAAAGTCATTATAAGTATAGGCAGAAAGAAGCTTAAAGGATGGAAGTAAAAGTTTGAAAGCAATAATGAAATACAGGGGCCAAAGAACAAGATTACACTACCTAATACCATCAAATTCTTGGTTGATACTATATTAGCGATTTTGCTAACTAATATATTACCAAGCACATATCCAAGAGCAGGAAACGATAAGCATATTCCCATAATTGTTGGAGAGAGGACAAAAACTTTTACTGCAACATATGGGCCGCCAATAAAGAAAATTCCAAAAATAGAAAAGCTGAGAGCGAATGTAGAGGTTGGCAACCAAAAGTCTAAGCTAGTTATTAAATTGGGATATGTTTTTATTTGAGAAAATATATCTTTGCTTTTATTGAAATGCGTTTCTTTGAGATCAATCATTATCAATGCAAGAAGTAAAAGACTGAGGAAAGTAAGAAAAAGAAAAATTCCTTTTGAACCAAAATAGTCATTGATTATTCCACCTGCTAGAGGCGCCAGAGAAGGAGCAATGCCCATTGCAATGGATAATAACCCCAACATCTTTACAGTTTCATCTTTTGATGAGAAATCCCCAATAATGGCTCTGGACAGAACTAGACCCGCTGCAGAGGAAGATTGACAAATTCTGAAAAACAAAAAGCTATTAAAATCTGATGAAATATAACATCCTAGCGAGGAAGCAAAAAAAATGGAGAAGAACGCAAACATTGTTGGACGCCTTCCAAAGCGATCCGATAGCGGGCCTGCAATGAAATTTACAAATGCAACACCCAAAAGGTAGCCAGAAATTGTATATTGGATCGTTTTATAATCGGTTTTAAATTGTTCTTGCAAGTCAGTAAGGGATGGAACGATTATGACTTGGACAAGTATATATGTTCCTGCTAAGAGTGAGAGTGTTAACAGATGAGGTCTTGCTTTGATCATATCAGGTTAAAGATAAGCGGTTAAATTAAGTCTAATTATCTAGAAATGTCTGATTAGGTACTCGGTTAGATGCTAAATTGAATACTTTAAGCTGCAAGAATAACGTAACGTCAAGATTAACTTAACGTGGAGTTAGTATTCAATGTAATAGTTAGATATTTCGTTATTAAATACTGAGATAGTTTTAAATTTGAACTTAAAAAACGGGTTAAAAAAATGACTGTAGTATCTTTAAGAGAAATAACACCGCATGTTGGTAAAGAAAAATTAGTTGAAAGCCGAATGAGAGTAAGGGGTATCATTGCTGAACATGGAACACACGAATGATATAAGACAGTAGTTGGTCAAGGAATTGGGAACTATCTTCAATTTAGCATGTATGAGTCATTTTCAACCGCAACAAAATATTTTTAAAGTTTTTAGCTGACCCAGATATGACAACTTTGATGGAGTAGAGGAGTACTAGTCCTTCTGCTGATATAAAGGGCCTGATGTTTATAGAATTGCATATGGAGAACCTTTTGTTTTGTAAGCTAGAATTACAGTTAAAGAAGGAATGATTGACGCGTATTTGGAAATCGCTGAGGAGGTAGACAAAGCAGTAGAAAAATAGAAGAGGGTATGTTGTTTCATAGCTTTGACCGTGATCCCGATGATCGGCGTAAATTTGACTGGACAGAAGTGTATCGCAAGAGTGATGACTTTCTTTTTCATGCAGATAATCCCCCTGTTCAAGAGTACACAGAAAAGCATGCGGAGCTGGCAACGTATTATCTCTATTGAGATTTATGGCAATGTTCCAGTGAAGTCATTGAGAAAATCAACTCATTAGAAATCCCTCTTAATCATTTCGCATCAACATCTCTTGCGTATGTTAGGTTAAAGCGATTTGCTTAAAGCGACGGTGCTGCAAAATTTAATTTATTCGATAAAAACTTGCGAGATCTTTAACCTAGAACCAGCTGCGCAACTACCTAAAACAACTAAAATATTTTCTAATATTCTTGAGTTTTCTTTTGTAAAAATTATGCAGGTTTTTTACTCAGAAAATTTGCAAAAGCATCTTTAGCCTCATCCGAATTTAAGAGCT
>CACIAQ010000087.1 GCA_902584635.1 uncultured Alphaproteobacteria bacterium | reverse complement strand
AGACGAATAAAAATAGCTATGATTCATGGGATAGGCTATTTCCCATTTTCATAGATGTTGTGTTGATTGGAGATATCATGGACGACAAAGACGTTAAAGATGCTGCTTTAAAACAAGCTCAAGAGGCTTATGGAATGTTTTTAAGCTTCATGAAGTGGGTCGCTTATATTTTTATCGTCTTAGTAATCATTTTGGCTTTCTTCAATTTTTTTGATGACCCAACTGGCAGCAGACATCTACCTGAAGCAATTTCCGAGCAATATGATCCCAGCGGATTATCCAAGAAATAACTTCTCATTCTTAATTTGCCTTTTTGCATAGTAGTGCTAACGAAAAACCACTTCGTAAAAAAAGGTCTAGTTGAAAATTAGCTGAAACAGGCTTTATTAACGGTAAAGCAATTAGTGAAGTGTTTCTTTTCTTTGCAAAAAACTATATTAAAGAAATGGTAGGATTGTTTCAAATATTCACGCTGATTTTCATGTTGGTTTCGAGCGCTTTTGGAGCCTCACCCCAATTATTAAATGTTGTTTCCAAAACCTCTGATCACGGTATTCTTTTAATTGGTCGTTCCACTGGAATAACCGGTATGTTTGGCCGTTTTACAATTATTTTGAATGGTAAAGTATTGGGGATGCTGGGAGAAAATCAAATTATCAAGAAAAGGTTAAGCCCGGGTCGATACACTCTAACTATCAGGGACGATGTGGAATATCGAAAATTTCTAGGAACGAAAGTAAGATTTTCAATTAATTCCAGCCAGATAAAGTATTTAATAGTTAATTCTGAAAAAAAGGCATTTGATCCGCGATATAGAATTGTTGTCAAAAAGGTAAAAAGAGATTAGGTAGGGCCTAAGGATTGAGAAATTATGAAATTTAAACCTATACCACATGACGTCGAGAAAGATAAAAGTTACTTTTGGTGCAGTTGTGGAAAAAGTAAAAACCAGCCTTTCTGCGATGGCAGTCATGCGGGTAGTGAATTCACACCTTTAAAATATGTAGCAGAAAAAACAGAAACGAAATATTTCTGCACGTGTAAAAAAACAAAAACCAAACCTTTCTGTGATGGAAGTCACAATAAATTAGAAAAAAGTCTCAATGATGGAGACCTTTTTTCTGCGCTGGTACAACCTGACAAAAAAGAAATAGAGGTAGGTGTTAATGAAACAATCCTCACAGCGTCAATAAGAAACAATATATCTCATTTAAGTGCCTGTGGAGGTACTGGAAAATGCTCAACTTGCAGAGTTGAAATTACAGAAGGATTAGAAAATTGTTCTTCAAGGTCTGATGCTGAGAAAAAGCTATCGGGTAAGCTTTCCTTTCCAGACAATATAAGACTTGCCTGCCAAACCACAATTAGTGGACCTGTTTCGTATAGAAGACTTCTCCTCGACAAGCGGGATTTGAGTAATTCAAATAAATTGTCCGATACGAAACTGGAGTCTGTTGGTACTATAAGAAATTTGACGGTAATGTTTTGCGATATAAAGGGTTTTACCCCTTTTTCTGAGGCGCTTGCTGCTTATGATGTGATATTCATTTTAAATAGATACATCTCTATAATGCGCGAAATCATCATTAAAAATGGTGGAGAGATAAATAATTATATTGGTGATGCAATTCTGGCTATCTTTGGTCTAAAAGACTCGAGACAACAGACACTTAGAGCATCAAATACAGCGTTAGAAATGCTAAAAGCTATGGACGAATTCAAGGATTATCTTTCTCAAGCTTACGGTAGAGATTTTGATATACGAATAGGTGTTCATTATGGTGAAGCCATTTTAGGTTCTGTTGGTTATGGCGAAGACAAAAAATTTACCATAATTGGAGACACTGTAAATATCGCCAGTAGAATTGAAGCTATAAATAAAGAGGCAGGAACACGTTTTCTTATTTCCGATGTTGCTTATGAAAGAATTAAAGATGCTGTTGATGTAAGAAATTTTGTGCGATTAAAATTAAGGGGATCTAGTAACTTAATTACCCTGCATGAGGTTAGTGGTCTAAATAAAGATAAGTTAATAGATCACTCTGACATTAAAGTAAAAGAATTTGATGGTAGTACTTGGATAAGGACTTTGCCTATTAGTGAGCTCGATGTCGGAGAAAAGAAAAAGTTTGAATATGATGGAAAAGAATTTCTTCTTATAAATCAGGAAGGCATCTTTGCTATTGAAAATATATGTCCCCATATGAATTTACCATTGGACATAGGTCAGATAACAGATGAAGGAACTATCCTATGTCCTTATCATAATAGTGAGTTTTGTTTTAGATCAGGTGAAGTGAGAAAATGGGTTGGACTACAACCTAAAGAAGTAGAAAAAGATTGTGAGCCACTTACAGTTATTCCCACACAGGAAGCAGATAGCTATATCTGGATTAAGAAACCTAAAAAACAGGGCACGATATGAAACAAAAAATTATCAACGTGAAACAATCCGAATACTGGAACGAAAAATCTGGACCCAAGTGGGTCAAAAATGAGGATTCATTGAATGAGCGATTATCGATACTAACAAATGAACTTTTTTCGAGAGCGAAGATAAAGGCATCGGATAAAGTTCTAGATATCGGTTGTGGAGGTGGTGATACAACTTTTCGAGTGTCAAAACTATTGGCTGATGGTGGATATGTAGTTGGAGCGGATATTTCGAACACTTTGCTTAATCA
>CACIAQ010000086.1 GCA_902584635.1 uncultured Alphaproteobacteria bacterium | reverse complement strand
GCCATTTTTGCTGACCATCCACGAGCGATCTCATTAATGTCACCTCAATTGAAATACGCTCATGGACGGAGCCTGGGACACCCGAATGTTCAACTTCACTATTCCTAAAACAAACCGTCGTGCCAGCAGGATTATCATCCAAATGATGGTCTTTTCCACTAGAATCTCGCCATGAAAACGTTCCATATTCAGGGTTCAACGGAGTTAAATACAACATAATTTTAAGGTGGCCAGGCAAAAAACCATCTCTATGCCAAGCATTTGGACCAAATCGCTGAGATTTAGCTTTCGATTTCCAGATGCGAGTGTTTACAAAAACAAAAGGGCTGCCCACGTGCCTTTTGAATATCTGCCTCAATTCATCATGCAACCGTTTTATAATCTTATTCGAATAATCATACTCATGGATGTTGCCGGGGATGACATTTCTACTCAACCCTTCCAATACATTCTCAGGGAATCTATCGATGACTAAGACTGGATGCGTTTTATATGCAAACTGATTAGCTCCACCTAAAAAGGAAGCATCAGAACAAAACTCTGCTTTAAGTTCTTCTAATAATTCTGTCGAAACTCTTCCTACTGCGATATCCTCTGGAGCACCCCATATTTGATCAACTAGTTGAGAATGTAACTCAAAGGGATCTACAACAATCCGTTTTTTCATCCGTTCTTTCATTTTTAAGCCTAAAAATCTGAATGCCTTTTTTAAACTAATAAAAAAACCTTGCGCTCTTCCAACTTCCATAAATTTTTTGATATACATGCAGCTCTGCCCTAAAGTAAGGCGCCCTTAAACCAAGGGTCACATAATATTTTTGTTTTTGAAGTAGATAGAATAAAACGACTGTGATGTAGGAACTTGATATGTTTGTTCATGACCGCTTCCTACCTTTACCAAAAGAACTTTTTAGCATGGCAGACCTGAATTTCATTGTCTATACGGTACCATCAAAAGCTTTAAATTTAAAGAAGAATATTAATATGCTGGGGGTTTTGAACAGAGACCCTCCTCACCATTTCACTTCAACCATCTGTTTTACTTAGATTTTATTATCTAGTATTTACCCTGTCTATAATTTAGTCTACAAACATTGCTTATTGGTGTAACCAAGTTTCTAAGAACTTAATCAAGTTAGCGTGGTGGTTTTACTGACATAATTTCCACCAAGCACGAGTCATTAAGGATACATACATTGTCTGCTAGATTTCCCTTCTAGCGTGTTCTTGATTACCCTCTCTTTCCTTTACGGAATAGCCACAAAGTGTTTCTATCAAACCATTGTGAATATTCTCTATCTTCCATTACTAATTTATCAATATTAGAAGTCTCATCTTCCTCGTATAGTAGCGTTGGCTCTACTATTAACTTCTGGTCAATGGGTATATCTTCTCCATATCTGTCATTTATTGCTCTACGCATCATCTCTTCTAATGCGTCTGAACTTTGCTTCTTAACAATGAAGCTGTCATGGATTTGATATACTAGTGCTTTCTCTGCACAGCTTTGGAGCAATAAATCTTCTACAATCTGACTATCTTCAATTAACCCCCTCCCCAATAAAAATTGATGCTCTATAGGCTTATGAGCATTGATAATACGTTTTCTTAGTTCTCTCCAAGTGAAGTCATATCCTTTCAGGCTCAATCCTGTTGGGCATGAAATCAACGTAGTTATTGCTGTTGTCTTTGCATTAAATGCGACTTTGACTAAATCTCTGTATTGTCAATCAAAGACACGACAATAAGCATCTTCCTTCCCCCATCTTTTTATTTACGCTGAAGTACATCGGATGAGAATGTATTTGACTGTAGTCACGCTCCTTTGTGAAGTCCTTGTCTATAGTGATATATAGTCTATATCCTCTTTTAACATTCTGCCACCAACCACCATAAACCTACAACCTTTTTTAAATGAACCTCTCGTAAAAACCCTGTATAGATAGCGTTTGCCGAAATCAATGGGTTGCTTATCTTCATCTTTGTTATGTAACTTTGCTAGTACAGGAACTCCTTTATAAGGTATACGCAATCCTAGACAATGCTTGGCAATCATTGGTTTGCGGTGGCTAAGTTGCTGGTCAGCAATTCATAAATTTAATCAACCAGGGAACTTGCAAAGATAGTAAGCGCTCCAATTATGCATGTTTTCTAAGTCGGGAATAACTTCTTGAAATTGATCAAAAATTAAATTTCTATGAGTATGCAGTACTTCGATACCAGATTTCGATAAAAGCTCCACCATCTCCCCTTTGGACCACGCATTCCGGTGATTAAACGATTTTAGGGCGGTGTCGTTAGCTGCGAACGTCACGAGTTCCTGCGTGATTTGGTGTGGAGCATTAATCGCTAATATTTTATTTGTTTGCTCAATTGGCATTTTTGGAGGTCCGTGATAAGAACCTTCAGCATGGCGATTTATATCACCAGAGAAATGGTCTCCATAAGCTCGGGTCCAATAGCCACAAAACATCATTGCAAGCCTATTTTCAAAATTGTCCTTAACACCATTAGCCGCCCAAGACCATAAAACGCCCTCAACACCCTTATTGTTCATACTATCCTTCACACCATATTTATGCTGCTCAAGAAACCAAGAATAATCAGGGATTTTTAAAACAAAAACCGCCCCTGGTAATGCGCATTTTTTCATTTCACTTAGAACCTGACAGACAACCTCATCCGAAATATGCTCAAAGAAGTGAGAGCTGTAGAACAGGGAGACTGTTTTTTCTTTTATTGGGAATTTACTGTTTTCACTGAACGATAATTTCGTCACACCCGGAGCATTTAACTCATCCAAACAGACCCACTCCGGCCAATCACGCACACCGCTT
>CACIAQ010000085.1 GCA_902584635.1 uncultured Alphaproteobacteria bacterium | reverse complement strand
GTGGAAGTAAGAAATTTAAGATAGTTTCACAAGAGGTTGGCTCTCCAGAAAGAGGTGAAATACTTATTAAACACAAGTCTATTGGCCTAAATTTTATTGACGTATATCACAGAACTCGACTCTCAGATAACTATGCCGTCGCACTACCTGCAGTGCTCGGCATGGAGGCTTCGGGAATAGTTGAAGAGGTGGGAGATAGTGTTACTCACTTAGCTTGTGGCGATCGCGTTGCATATGCTGCTACACCGCCAGGCGCCTATTGTGAGGCCAGGGTTATGCCCGCTAAACAAGTTTGTAAACTTCCTGATGAGATATCATTTGAGGAAGGTGCCGCAATGATGCTTAAGGGGTTAACTGTAAAATATCTTTTTCACGATACAACAAAATTGAAAAGTGGAGACCAGATTTTGTTCCACGCGGCTGCGGGCGGTGTCGGATTGATTGCCTGTCAGTGGGCTAGAAGCGAAGGTTTAGAATTGATAGGAACTGCCAGTTCTGATGAAAAGTGTAAGTTGGCAAAAAAATTTGGTGCATCTCAAACTATAAACTATTCTACGAATAACTTTTCCGAAGAAGTTATGAAACTAACGAATGGTATTGGCGTTCCCGTTGTAATGGATTCTGTTGGTAAAACGACCTTCCACGATTCTTTAAGTTGTTTAAAAGACTTTGGAATTTTTATCTCGTTTGGAAATGCATCGGGAAATATTGATCCTATTGATATAGGTATCTTAGCAAAAAAATCACTCAAAATAACAAGAACTGGTCTATTTACACATATAGGTGACTTTACCCGCTGCCAAGAGATGGCAAAGGTTCTTTTTGGGAAAGTAGTTTCCGGTGATGTCAAAATACAAATAGACCAAACCTTCTCACTGAACGATATTGCTTCAGCTCACGACTCACTAGAAGCACGAAAAACAACGGGTTCAACAGTTATAACGATATAGCCTCTAATTAGCGACTCTATATCTAGTCCCTTTTGCTGGAGGGTCCTCTGGAGGGCCAGCAAAACACTGAGCATACTTCATCCACTCAATTGCTGGATCACCAGTTATAGACAATTTTGTATCAGCAAAATTTCGTACCTGTGTCACCACTTGAGCAAATTCAACTGCTTTTCCTTCAATCTTTGAAGAACTCTCTTTATCGTTCCACTCCCAGATTTCACCGGATGGTGAATTTAAAATAACAAAAGGTGTTGGCTCAGGGATTTCTAATTTCCTATTAACAAAAGTCCATCCATAAGCAATAACACCCATATGCACTATATTTTTTATTCTATCCTTCTCTTCTCTATCCTTACCTAGTGCGTCGAAGACTTCCTGACCATGTGCCCAGGTTTCCATGTGTCGTGCCGTTATCTTAGACCGAGCGCTCATTTCAGGTCCAGCCCACTTTACCCTTTTTTTAGGATCAGCATCTCTATAGCCATCGTAAACATCTTCAACACTTTTCCACCAATCATCTATTAATTGTTGACCAGTTACTCCGTCCAACCATGGCACTTGAGCCTGAACAAGTGATTTTCCTCTAATTAGTTGCTCATTAATTGGTTTATAAAAGTTTTCATAATGATCTCCCCCTTTAAGTGTTTCTACCGCGCCGACATTGAATAAGTATAAATGTCCAATTACATCCTCGATTGTCCAGTTTTTGAACAATGTCGCGGTTGACAGACAAGCCACACCCTCAGCATTCAGCAACTCATATAAGTCTTTACTCTCTTCAAAAAAATCTTTTGCCTGTTCCACCTTATGCCTCCTCTAGCGCACCATTTAGTCTCTCATAAGCTTCGATAAAATCTGTCTTAAAGTCTTGTACTACTTCCCCAGCAGACTTCGTTTCATTCATAAGACCAACTGCTTGGCCAACCCAATAGGTTGCAAGGTCAGCAGCTTGCTTGTTTCCAGCCAATGATAGCTTGTCAAGCTTTCGTAATGCTGGCTCAGCTACTAAAGGTTGAACTGGCGATGGTAGAGGCTGAACTTGGTCACTATTTTCCCATGCATCAGTCCAGGGCGATCTTAATTGTCTAGAGTGCTTCCCAGTTCTACTTTTTGATCTTACGGTGTCAGCAGAAGAAGCACTCAGCATTTTCTCTTTGACAATTGGATTCGTCTCGGCTTCCATTGTTGTTAGCCAAACGGAGCCACACCATGCGCCTGATGCTCCCATAGCCATAGCGGCAGCCATCTGACTTCCAGAAGCTATGCCTCCTGCTGCTAATATAGGGACATCCTTTATATCTTTTATCGCATTATATACTTCAGGAATGAGAACCATTGATGACACTTCACCACAGTGCCCTCCGGCTTCTCCACCAGCTACTATTAAAATATCAACTCCTGCATTAATTTGGTTAATTGCATGTTTTTTCGCCCCAACTAACGCGCCAACTTTAACTCCTGCATCTTTCGCCATATCAACCATTTGCTTTGGAGGCATGCCAAGTGCATTTACAATCATTTTAATTGGGTGGTTAAAAGCAACTGTTAATGACTCATGAGCGCCCTCTGGAGTCATGTTTTTTCCAAATCGTAAATGATTTTTTCGGTCCTCTTCCAACTCATTAGGGTCTACATCAATGCCATTATTTTCAAGTATGTTATGCGCAAAATCCTTATGGCTCTGAGGAATTTTTCCAAGCATATCCTCATCGGATAGGTTTTCTCCCTTTCCCACAAAATTATTTGGAACAATCAGATCAACCCCATAAGGCATTCCATTAACTTGGGAGTCTATCCAATTTAACTCAATCTCTAATTCGGGTCCCGAAAGGTTAGTTGCCCCAAATACCCCGAAACCTCCAGCTTTCGTAACTGCAGCAACTACATCTCTGCAATGCGAAAAAGCAAATAGTGGAAATTCTATACCTAATTCCTTACACAATTTAGAATTCATTTTTCACCCTCCTTGTTAATATTTAGTAAATCCTCATCTACCGAAACCTGATCACCTATATTAGTATAAATATTCGAGACT
>CACIAQ010000084.1 GCA_902584635.1 uncultured Alphaproteobacteria bacterium | reverse complement strand
TCGATGCTCCATAGCGAGCCACTCAAAATTGATAGAAGTCCCAATAAAAAAACATTTATGTTTGAGCCTGTTTGTGAGTAGACAAAAACTAACAATGAGCATAAAGAACAGATTAAACTTGCGCCCAAAACAACTTTTTTTCTGACTACAAATGCGCCAGTAAAGCTAAAAGTTATTCCTGTTGCTGCAACACCGAGCAGCCTCAGCATTATTAAAAGTGCTGCAATTGAAGCGTTTCCATTGAGCTTCCATGCAATTACTGAAAACAAAAATACTTCTAACCATCGGGCAACGCTTGTAAAAAACCCTGCGAAAAACAAAATTGTAAAGGCCTTAGTTTGCCAAATCTCAAATAGAACACCGATATTCATTTAACAAAAAGCAGATTAGCCTTTAAAAAGCAAATCTTCGCTCTCTGTGTTTGAGCCTAAGTTGAGTTCATAGTGTATGGGACTGGTGGAGCTTATAACTTTTCCGCGCCTAACAACAAACAGCCTTGCTGGCTTAAGTCTTATGGCTTCTACGGGGTCTTTACATTGCAAAACTACCAGATCCCCATGTGATCCATTATTTATACCATAATTATCTAAATGGAGTATGGAGGCAGCATTAGCCGTCACTGCATTAAAGCATGATTTTATCTCATCAATGCCAGTCATATGACAGCAGTGTAAGGCCATGTGTGCTACCTCTAGCATATCATGAGAGCCTAGTGGATACCATGGATCCATAACGCAATCGTGTCCAAATGCAACCTTGAGACCTGCATCGAGGTGCTCTGGTATTCTAGTTAATCCTCTTCTCTTAGGGTAATTATCTTGCCTTCCTTGTATCGTTATATTTATCAAGGGATTGGCTATGATATTTAGATCAGCCTCAACAAGCAACGAGATAAGTTTTGTGAAATAGTAATTATCTATTGAATGCATAGAGGTCAGGTGAGAACCCGCTACACGTCCCTTTAGGCCAAGTCTGGTAGTTTCCAATGCAAGTTTCTCAACATGCCTTGACAAGGGGTCATCTGTTTCATCGCAATGCAGGTCTGTAAGAAGCCCACGCTTTTCGGCAATCCCACATAGTATACGAATGGATTCATGGCCCTCCTCCATGGTTCTTTCAAAGTGAGGGATTCCACCAACAACATCAACTCCCATGTCCAGCGCTGCTTTCAAGTTGTCCAAACAATTGGCTCTGAGTAAGCCATCTTGTGGAAAAGCAACCAATTGTATATCAATAAAGTCTTTCATTGTTTCTCTGACATCTAGGAGTGCTTCAACTCCAACTAGGTTTTGGCCAGAAACATCAACATGACTTCTAATTGCTAAGGTTCCCCTGGCTATTGCCCACTTGCAGAAGTTCAGGGCTCGTTCCTTTATAGCATCAGCAGTGAGATTTGGCTTCAATTCTCCCCACAATTTGATGCCTTCAAGTAACGTCCCACTTTTATTCACACGGGGTAGGCCATAGCTTAGCGTTGCATCCATATGAAAGTGACTGTCAACAAATGGGGGAGTAACAAAGTGAAAATCAGCGTCTATGACGGAAATATTATCAACTGTAATTTTTGGTGCTATGTCTTTTATAAACCCTCCCTTAATTAAAATGTCTTGAGGATCTTTGTTTTTTGTTAATAAGCAGTTTTTTACTAATAAATCAGTCATGTAATTCCTCCCTATTTTTTTAATGTCTTTCACCACGTCGGAATGGGATCAAGAGTGCTTTTGGATACCTTGTTCTTTTGGCTGCAATTACCATTGCAACAATACTCAACAAAAAAGGAAGCATTAGAAAAAATTGATAAGGAATAAAAGCTCCAGCCAATTGTTGAGCTCTAACCTGATAAGCATCCAGTCCAGCAAAAAGGAGTGCTCCCAAAAGAGCTCGTTCAGGTTTCCAAGATGCAAATATTACTAAAGCAATAGCAATCCATCCTCTTCCATTTATCATCCCAAAATAAAAAGCATCAAATGCCGACAATGTTAAGTAAGCTCCACCAACTGCCATCAAAGCGCTGCCTAATACTACGGCAATAGTCCTTACCAAAAAGACATCAATTCCCTGAGCTTCAAGTGCCATAGGATTTTCCCCAGCCATTTTTATTGAAAGGCCTAGCGGCGTAAAGTTCATTAACCAAAACGCAAAGATTACTACTAAAATTGCTAAATAAGTAAAGGGCGTGTGCTGAAAAAATGCTGGACCTAAAAATGGTAGCTCTGACAAAAAAGGGATATCAATGGGTTGGAATGGTATGATTTTTGGGGGCGTGGTAGAAGCGGGTAAAATGAGCTTGAAGCAAAAAAATCCTAGTGAGGATGCCAACATTGTTATTCCAATACCTGTAACATGCTGGGACGCACCCAAATAGACAGTAAATATAGCATGGAGAAGGCCGAAAATACCTCCAATGATTAGAGCAGCCAATATTCCGGTATATAGGTCTGCTCCGAGAAACACTGACATCCATCCAACCATTGCTCCAATTGACATAATTCCCTCTATGCCCAGGTTCAAAACTCCTGCACGTTCACATAATACCTCTCCAATTGTAGCTAGTATCAAAGGGCAGGCTATTCTTATGGTTGCAGCCCAGAACCCGGCAGTGAAAATAATCTCAATAAATTCAATCATTTTTTTTGGCTCCGAAAAACAATATTTTGTAGTGCACGACTACAAGACTTAATAGTATGCACAGCACAGTTAATGCTACTATTACATCTGCCAAATAAGTAGGTACGTTCATCGCTCTACTCATTGCATCCGCTCCAACATAAATTGATGCTAAAAATAAACCTGAAAGTATCACTCCTATAGGATTGAGATTTGCGAGCATTGCAACAGCTATTCCTGCGTACCCAAAGCCAGGGGATAGATCTAAAGTAAGATAACCTTTCAACCCTGCGGTTTCAGTCACCCCTGCCATTCCAGCCATCCCACCGCTGAGAAGCGCTACAATCAATACTGTTTTAAAAATTGGCACGCCTGCATGCGAAGCAGCTGCAGCATTTAAACCAACCGACTTGA
>CACIAQ010000083.1 GCA_902584635.1 uncultured Alphaproteobacteria bacterium | reverse complement strand
AGTTCTGCTACAGCAACCATAGCCAGTTCAGCAAAAGAATTAGCGCAGAGCGAAAACCAGCGTAATACCATTCGCAGTTACCTATCTCGCTATTCCTTTGGCATGATAAATTCTGAAATTGATAAGAAAGAACGAAAAATAGAAAGCAGCACTAACTTTACATACTTAAATCTCAATATTGGTAGTGACAGCCTTGGTTTAAGAAGTGGGTCTTCTGCCCTTACAGAGTTAATGGCGATTTATAGATTGTACGAAACACCGAACTTGTTTTTCTTCAACCAAACTTCATTATCTAATTTCGATGAGCGTAACACCGTGAATATTGGTATTGGTGCGCGCTATATTTTTAATGCCGATACAACCATTTTAGGAGCTAATTCATTTTTTGACTATGAATTGGACTCTGCACACAGACGGTTTGGCTTTGGAGCCGAGCTTATTACTTCGCTGCTCGATGTTAGAGCCAATACATACGACGCTCAATCAGGAACAGTTAGCTACAAAGGAGTCGATGAAACAGCACTAGATGGTTATGACGTGAAGTTTACTGGCAAAATACCCTATGCTGATATCTATTTTGAAAAGAGCTATTGGACGGACAACAGTGGTTACAAAACAAACAATGAAGAACTAGGGATTTCCGCAGAGATAGCAAAAAGTCTAACACTTACTGTTGCACAACAAAAAAAGGAATCAAAGGACGCTGTGGGTGTTATCGCACTTAACTACTCCATCCCTCTTGGCGCTAAAACGTCAATTGTCGATAGTAAGGCTGACAGAGATTTTACCCTTAAGTTAAAGTCAGTTAGGTCAGAGTTGTATAAACCTGTCCAGCGTGAAAATAGAATTATGAAAAAATCAATAAAACTAGGAGTAACGGTAAGTGGTTATTAATCCAAGAAATTCACTTTTAAAGTTTATCTTAGTATTAATTTTTTTAGCAGAGTTATTCATTTTTGATAAAGGACATGCCCAACTTCTATGTAGCAATTACACCAATGCAGATGGTACTATTACTTACACAGATGATTCCAGTGGAGCATCAACGGCATGTAATCTAACTCCTGACAGTATGACTATCATTTTGCACTTTATTGGCTTATGCACCTCAGAACCTACTATTGCCAACTTTAGGACAGCGTGCTCGCCTTTATTTACATCTACTACAGGTGAGTCAAAAGAAGTTACAACTACATCATCAGCTAATCTCATGAACGATGTCACTATTACGGAAGGAAATTACAGCCATGCCGCAATATTGATTAAAAACAATATCGGCTTTAGTATGAAAAAGAAATTCTCACCAGCAAGGTCTGGTAAAACGGGAACCGGAGAGTGGTGCTGGACTTTGGATGGGGAAACGACGACGGTAAATACCAATTTTGCTCAAAGATCTACATGGATAGCTGAATGCGGTGCTAACGAGCCTTCAACTATTGGGACACATACTGCAAACCAAAACGCAGTGTTTAGTAGAGCCAGTGGAAACCAGTTTGATAATTATGAAACAGGGACAACGGCATCGACAACATGGTCTGTTTATCTTCTTAAAGCCGACGAGACAATAAACACAGGTACTCCAGGTAACTACGGTTCTTTTGGCACTGCAAGTTACTTTTTAGGAATACAAAAGTTCAATACTGCGATTAGTATAACACCAAAAACATCAAATTTAGATGTTGGGTTTAGATTGGAAGATACTTTTTCTATGGAAACCACAAAAAATGGGGGAACTCACTATGTTCCTAGATTTGGCCTTGGCGGTTTCGAGTTTAAAGTGTTAGCATCGGAATAGCTTACAGCCTATTTGTGCGCAAAACTATTAATTCGTCATTTTAGCTTTTTTATAATAATACCTTAAACAGAGCTCATTGTCGCTTGAACGATAGGAAACAATATTTATTAATTCCCACCCAGAATTTCCCAGATGGGCCAAATCATCGTGCTCTAGTTTATTTGGAAATCCATCCTCTATTTGATTTTCGTCAAACTTAAAATCCTTCACATAATATTCCCACTGCATAAATTTTTTCCTTTAAAATAGCCGACTGATGTTTGTTTAAGCCACTCTTTAATTCAGTTATTTAATTGATACTGAGCCAATTACGAATGTAGCTTCGCACCCTTTGTAACTTTGTCGACTATTTTTTTCTCGTCTCTCAGAGCTAGGCCCACTACCGGAAGATCCTCACTAGAATAATTTTTAACCGTATCCCGATTAGCCTCATCATGCCCTGTAGAAAACATGTCCTCTATATAAATGGAACAGCTTAGAGATCGTCCCAATATTCTGTTATGAATTTTTTTTAAAACTAATAAATCAGCTTCCAAGACAACCACTGGTTGTATATTCAATGCAAGATATTCATAGTTAGATTTATCAATATATTTTTCACCAATCAAGGAGCTCGTTTGACCGATGATACCACTAGTCAAGAATGACGTCACATTGAGTTTTTGCCAAGTCTTCAGAGATGATAGAAGTACTATGGCAATTTTTGTATCAAACACTTTTGGATTCTCCACCTTTAAACTATTCGAGCCCTACAGGCTTTTTAACAATATCTAATAATCACACAATAATAATCGAAGTATATTTTTTTTTTTAAGTTAATAGAATTAATTTTAGGCATTCTAGGCTCAATCTTTTGCTAACTTCGTAGCATTTTTGCACTACTCGTGTTAAATTATTAAAGGTAAATTTCGGAGGAAAAAATGATAGATGCATTCAATGGACCAATATTCTTAATTCTTTTTATTATTAACTTTTTAGGGGGAGCATATTACGCATACCAGGCGCTGTTTACATCAGAAAAGTTTTGCGACCAATATGGTATACACCACTCCGCACTTTTACCGCTGAGGCTGGCAGGCTCTTTGATAGCAGCATACGTTCTTATTTCACTTTATATATTATTCCGGGAAAATGGTCCTCAGGGAACATGGCCCATATTTGTATTTGGTTTTTTACAAAGTTTGATTTTTACATACTTCGGTTATGTGACTGTAAAGTTTTCAGAAG
>CACIAQ010000082.1 GCA_902584635.1 uncultured Alphaproteobacteria bacterium | reverse complement strand
ATCATTCAAGTCATCCATAGGCTCAAAGATGTAGGGCTAATAGGCTTTAAAGAAGGTTATGAGGGTAGTTCTGAGTATGGAGGGCGTACATCCCGTATATGGGCTTATGAGAGTCTTATAGAAGCATTTGAGAACGCTAAATTCGGTTACTTTGACATTGGTTATTTAAACAAGAAAGAAGTCATTATTCTACGTGATGAGAATAAAAAAAATGTTGAATATGAGACTACAAAACATACAGAAGAGATGGCTGAAGTTGTACGAGCTTACAACGATCTGTTAGCGAAAACATTCATAGATATCCCTGACATGAATAAACCCATGTTAGAGATTAAAGATAAGAACTCAGGTAAAACTAGATATGTCAACATTACCCATCATGGCAAGTTCACCCATAGAGTTTTCAACAATAGCTCATGGGATCAAGGGGGACGTTTCTATGGAGGGTTTTGGCAGCAGATAGATGGTATACTTAGAAGCCGTATCTACATGAATGATAAACCAACCGTAGAGATAGACTTCTCTGGTCTACACGTCATTCTTGCCTATACACAAGTGGGTATAGACTACTGGGCAACCACAGATGAAGATCCCTACAATATTCCAATAGAGGGCATAGAGTACCCTGATCATGCACGAGATGTCGTAAAGCAACTTACTTTGCTTGCATTTAATGCGTCAGACGAATCCAGTTTATTCAAAGCATTTAGATCAGAATTTGACTATAAAAACTATTCAGTGCGTTATTCATTTCCTGATGAAAAGCTTTCTGAAATATTACAGAGTATTAAGGATAAACACCCCAAGATTAAACATCTGATTAATACGGGTGCAGGATTAGAATTAATGAATATAGACAGTAAAATAGCTGAATATATTATTAAGGACTTTGTTAAAACAGACACGCCTATCCTGACCGTACATGATAGTTTTATTGTACCTTTTGGAGAAGAAGATAGACTTGAAAAACTAATGAAAGAAGCCTTTGTATATGTCACGAATAAAAACAAAACAAAGGTAAAGTTTAACAAAAATCTCACTCTTGGTCAGGTCAACCAAGCAAAGTACAGTACAGGACCAGACAGAGATTATTACTTAGATAGTATGCATGCTGTGAATGAGAGTGTTGCTACTGAGGGGTATAGGAAGAGGTTAGAAAGGCACAGAAGACATTATTTATAGTACTTGGTATGGTCTAATCATGATCAAAAAGTTATTATTTATATTTATCATTTAAGACCAGCTTTTCTCATTCCATCCAACAGAATATCTGTAACTTCTTGGGAAGGCCCCGGAACAACCTTTTCATAGTCTTCTATAGTTTTGATTTCAGGTCTATTTTCTTGATATTTTTTAAGCCACTCTTTGCTTTCTTCGATTTTACCCTCATGAGCCAAAACAACAGCTTTAAATGCATGATATCTACTGTGATCATTTTCTCTCATGCTTCTATCAACAGATTGATTAGCACTCCGCCAATCATTCTTTCCTAGATAACAGAATAAAAGTATTGTTTCATAAAATGGCACTGCCTTGCGATTACTTTCATTTGCTCTATTGAATAAATCAATTGCATTATCATAATCACACTCTTTTAAGTAAAGCATGCCTTTAGCTTGAAGTGACCTCGAATGGTGAGGATTTATTTCAACTGCTTTGTTAACAAATTCTGCATATTTTGTTTCATCGTTTGAAATTCTAAACAAAAATGCAACATTCAACACGGAATCAGGATTATTAGGATCAAGACTGTAACTTTTTTCTGCTACCTCTCTGTATCGAGATTCATTTTTCTCACGATCATGTTGAAGAGAAGATTCTAACCGAAGAAAGAACAAGCAAGAAGCAAGAACATTATATGCATCCGTTAAATTTCTATTTAAAGCAATTGATTTCTCTGCATGCTCTATTGCTTCGTAAACATATTTAATTTTCATCTCAACATTTTTAGCTTCATTACTTTTGTCATAAGAATTCAATGAATGAAGATACTCATCCCAAGCACTAAAAATTTTCAAGTCCTTATTATTTAAAGTGGCTTGTTCGTTTAATATAATTGCAGGTAAAGCTAAGGCTGAAACTTTTTGAGATACCTCATCCTGCACTTCAAATATATCATCTAAAGATCTATCCCAAGTTTGAGACCAAATTTGAACATCTACTAATGCATCTGTAAGTATAGCCGATATTCTTACTTTATTTCCACCTTTTCGAATACTACCTTGCACTAGATAATTAGCATTCAAAGCATTTGCTATATCTTTAGTCGCTTCTTTAGAGTTTTTATATTTCATTACTGAATTTAATGAAACAATAGGAAATGTCTTTGATTTTGAAAAATAAGAAATTATGTCTTCTGTTATACCATCAGCAAAAAATTCTTGTTCCTGATCAGTACTAAGATTGGCAAATGGCAAAACAGCTATGGTAGGAGGGACACTACCTTCATTTATTTTTGCAGAGGCAGCTGCAGTAACTGTTTCATCTATATTAGAACGCTTTTCAAGATCAGGGTTACTTAAGTCAAATGCATGAACAAGTGTGTTTTTTATTTGTTGTTCCCCAAGATCATTAAAAAGTAGTTCTGTCTTTTTATTTACAAAATCCATTATACTTTTAGATAAGCAAACACCACTGGGCTGTGATAATGCTTCCAATCTTGCAGCAACATTAACTCCATCACCGTATAGATTTTCACCTTCAACTATAACATCACCCATGTTAAGACCAATTCTGAATTGCATTTTTGCGTCATCAGAAACTGAATTATTTCTCTCTTTTAAAAGTTTTTGAAATTCATTAGCACAAACTACTGCTGAAACAGCACTTTGAAATTCAGCTAAAACAGAATCTCCAGCTGTATTGAAAATTCTTCCACCATGTTCAGTAAATAATTTATTTAATATGTCCTTACAAGCTCTAAAACTTCTTAAAGTCTCATCTTCGTTTTGCTCCATTGACTTGCTAAAACCTACAACATCAGTAACAAAGATAACCGCAATTTTTCTTTCTATAACTTGATTAAAATCGTTTTCTAATTTTACTACATTTTCACTCATTCATAACCACTTTTTTTAATTATTAATGACGGATTACTTTACCCAAATTTTATCCGAGTTACAACTCTCCCAAACACCCCATCTGTTGCACACTCCTAGAACATACTACTTGATTACCCCCACTGTCCCATGCGTGGGAG
>CACIAQ010000081.1 GCA_902584635.1 uncultured Alphaproteobacteria bacterium | reverse complement strand
TTGAACCAACTTTGCATTATCACGACCCTCGACATTAAGTCTCAAAAGAGGCTCAGTATTTGAGCTCCGCAAGTTCAATCGCCAATCAGTAAAGACTAGGCTTAATCCATCAGTATTATCAATAGAAACAGCTTTTGTTTGGTAAGCAGCCAAAACACGATCGATTGCTTTTTCGACATTCTCGATATAAAAATTTATTTCGCCCGAGCTAGGGAATGAAGTAAATCGTTTCTCGACTAAATTTGCCAGCCGAATACCAGTTTTGGAAACTAGCTCGACTATCAAGAGCCAAGGTATCATACCGCTATCGCAATAAGCAAAGTCGCGGAAATAGTGGTGTGCAGACAGCTCCCCACCATATATTGCCCGATGCTTACGCATCGTTTGCTTGATAAAAGCATGACCGGTCTTCGATTGGATAGCAACGCCATCTTTACGATCCACAATGTTTTGTATGTTCCAAACAACTCGTGGGTCATGCACTATTCTAGCTCCTCGTTCCCTTTGCAAGAAGATCTCGGCTAATAGGCCAACAATAAATTCTCCGTTCACAAATTTCCCATTTCCGTCAAAGAAAAAACAACGATCAAAATCGCCATCAAATGCAATGCCAAAATCAGCTCGTACTTCCTTTACAACTTTTGCTGTTGCTAAATGATTTTTGGGTAAAAGAGGGTTAGGAATACCGTTTGGAAATGTATGATCAGGAGAATGATTAATACGAATAAAGTCAAGTGGTACATTCGCTGCTAATAATCTCTGAGCAATTGCATCGAACGTCGGACCAGCTGCTCCATTTCCGGAGTTAACCACGATCTTGAGCGGCTTCAAAGCGTCAAGATCAATGAAACTTAAAACCCGCGCGGTGTAGGCAGATCGCGCTTCAAGGAAACTGTCAATAATTTTTCCACGTATTTTTGCTACTGAAAAATTTTCATTTTCTGAAAGTCTTTTGATTATGTTAAAATCAGTTTCTTTACATAAAGGTTGTGAACCTGATTTTACAATTTTCATTCCATTATAGTTGATGGGATTATGTGATGCCGTTATGATTATCCCAGCACAGGCCTTGAACTCGCTAACAGCCCAGTACATTTCCTCCGTGCCTGCAAGGCCAATATTGATAACATCGGCCCCTGTTTCTTGTATTCCTTTTGCAGCAGCCACCGCGTAGTTTGAGCTAGTTTTTCGTGCATCAAATCCAACTACAATAGATCTGGCTGCAAAATGTTGGCTTGTCGCACGGCTTATTCGATACACAATGCTCTCATCAATGTTAACATCGATTTCGCCACGAATGTCATAAGTCTTAAAGCAGGAGAGAACTTTCATTTTTATATTAGCGTGGAGCACATAAAAATAGGTAAGTCAATTTGAATTGCCAAATTGATTTTTATTTATACCGTATAAATTAAGTTTTTAGCATCCTTTTGTATTTTAAAAATACTTTTGGATTGCACAGTTTATTAAGTTCAATGCTCTGCCAGTTAGCAAATTATTTTTCATTTCTTTAATCATTTCGGTAGGAACTTACTAAGATAGCCCAGCTTCTTTCTCAAGAGCCTCAATTTCATTTTTCAAATCTCTATACTCTTTTCTTTTTCGTTTTATAAACTTGTGCGTCAAAATAGATTTTTCTCGAATTCCTTTAGGGGTTAAAAAGTAGGCATATCGATCTTTTCTGGGGTTTTTTTTAAAATTTTCAAGTTTTACAAGACCTTTTTCTACTAGTGCAGTTAATACATAATATGCAGACCCGTTGGATATACCAACCACGTCTGCAATTCGACGAGAAGATACATCAGGTATTTCTGCAATGAGCCGCATCACCTTTAACTGTATTTCGGACTGCTTTTCAGATCTACGACTAGCCATTAAATGCTCCTACAATAGCTACCGCACTGGGCGTTAACAAAAAGTTTTGCCCAGAAAAAAATTGTAGGTTAAATCAGTACGAAACATGACTGTTCAATTTTGACTGTTTAACAGAAAAAGTTTTTTTTTCAATTAAAAACTTATATGTTTAGTTGTGTTGTATTTGCGATCAAAAGTTTAAGATGATATAAGTATGGCATGGATAAAATCTTTAAAAAGCACAGATTAGCGAAACATAATAGTGTTGTACAAACTTATCTTTTATCGCCGATATTAAAGGCTATATTGGTGTTCAATTATGAGCGCTTTGACATTAGTAAATAATGACGAATAATTGGTATATAGTCCAACTTAAAAGGAATTCTCATAGAGTTGCTGCACGAAATTTGGGTCAACAAGGTTTTAAAACCTTTTTACCGCTGCAAAGCTGCACGCGTAAAAGTCAAGATAAGTTTTTGACGAATATAGAGCCTCTTTTCCCAGGATACATGTTTGTGAGTATCGACTTGGGTAAAGAGCCATGGCATAAAATTAATAGCACATTGGGCGTTTCCCGATTAATTTGCCAGGATGGCATTCCGATGAAAGTGCCGGAGGCAATAGTATCTGCTTTGATGTCTCGCTGCGACAGTTCTGGCAAGCTTCTTCCCCCTGAGTCACTGGCTATTGGAGATTCCGTGAAAATTCTCTCTGGTGCTTTAGCAAATTTCATTGCTACTGTAGAGACGTTTGATACCAAGCAGCGTATTTGGGTGTTATTGGAAATAATGGGTCAGGTTACTAGAGTTCAGGTTGCATTAGATCAAATTAAGCTCTAGAATTGACGGTATCAAATGGAAAATTTTGTTACGACTTTTATTAGTTAAATCTTTTTTTTTAAATTCCGTAAACATAAAAACGGCAAATTGTCGGTTCTTTGCAATTTTAAAATAAATTTGGTAGCGGAGGAGGGACTTGAACCCCCGACACAAGGATTATGATTCCTTTGCACCAAACACGAAAATACAATAAAAACAAAAGGTTAATTGTGATTCTATATGCAGTGTAAAACAGAGTGTATAACTTTTGTTTTTCGATTTTCCCTTCTTCTTTGGTCTTTTGGAATTTTTTCCACCAGAAATCCCCCGTGAATCCCTGATGCATAACCTTACTAACCACTATCAATAGTTATACACTTAATCCTTAGTTCTGAAAAGAAAAGAGGGAGATTTCGGCAGACATTGAAACCTCCCTGTTGAAAGGAAAAAATATGAAAAAACAAAAACTCATATTTTACTCTTACCAATAGAAACGACAGGAGTAAGTTTTCTATTAGGGAAGTTTCAC
>CACIAQ010000080.1 GCA_902584635.1 uncultured Alphaproteobacteria bacterium | reverse complement strand
TTATAAGTTGCTTGTGTTCCTCAAGAGCAATAGGTGTTGGTCTTTCAAACAAATTTAAAGATGCCTTGAGTTCTGATGATCTAAGAGTATTTACATCAATTCCAATCTTTTTTAGAAGTTTGGAAAAATTAGGCTGTTGAAGTATCACTCCTATAGAGCCTGTTAATGTATTTGACCTAGAGATTATTTTGTCAGTAGCTATAGCTATTAAGTAACCACCAGAGGTTGCTGTTTCACCCAGCACAGACACCGAGGGTTTTTGTTTGCTCAGCTGAGATAAAGCCACATATGTTGATTCTGCTCCAACGACAGAACCGCCTGGACTATTAATATGAACAATCAAAGCCTTCACATTCGGATTTAGACCTAAATCATAAATGAGTCTATTTAATTTAATATCGTCAATAATTGGTCCATTAATTTTTATTCTTGCTATATGTGGAACCTTTTTTTCATACTCAATAAATCTATTTAGAGTTAGAAGGATAACAAAAAATATTGAAACCAGAGCTATTGCAAACAAAAACCCTTTCCTTCTAGCCCTTTTTTTTGCCAGTTCAAAAACTTCTGCCTCAAGAGACATATATTAACTTTTTTTATCTTGATCTTTGAGCGCAGCGCCAAGAATGTCACCTAGCGAGGCACCAGAGTCAGTAGATCCATATTGCTCAACCGCTTCTTTCTCCTCCGCCAATTCTAAAGCCTTAATTGAAAGCGACATTTTTCTTGAAGATTTATCTAAATTCACTATTTTCGCATCTACTTTGTCACCTTCAGAAAACCTTTCTGGTCTCTGTTCATTTCGATCTCTTGAAAGATCAGATCGCTTGATAAAGCCTTTAACACCATCACAATCAACTTCAATTCCAGCATCATCAACCTTGGACACTAACGCAGTAATAGTGCTGCCTTTTTTTAAATTTTTTGAAACCTCGTCAAAAGGATCCCTTTCTAAGGCCTTTATAGATAATGAAATTCTTTCTTTTTCAACGTCTATATCAGTAACCTTTGCTTTTACATGGTCTCCCTTTTTATAATCTTTTAGAGCTTCTTCTCCAGTTTTTTCCCAATCCAAATCTGAAAGATGGATCATTCCATCTATATCATTACCCAAACCGACAAATAGACCGAACTCGGTTATATTCTTAATTTCAACTTCAAGAATAGATCCCACTGAATTAGTCTGAGCAAAATTCTGCCATGGATTTCCTTGTATCTGCTTAAGCCCGAGACTTACTCTTCTCTTCTCCTTGTCGAGTTCTAGCACCATCACCTCTACTTCTTGGCTTGTCGAGAGTATCTTTCCTGGGTGAACATTCTTCTTTGTCCATGACATTTCCGAAACATGTACAAGTCCTTCTACACCAGCCTCTAACTCAACAAATGCCCCATAATCTGTTATGTTAGTTACTGTTCCCTTTTGATTTGATCCAAGCGGAAACCTAGCTTCTACTTCAGCCCATGGGTCGACTTCCAACTGTTTCATTCCAAGACTTATTCTATTCGTCTCTTTATTAACTTTTATAATTTGAACCTTTATGGAGTCTCCCAAACTCAAGACCTCAGACGGGTGATTAATTCTCTTCCAGGCAATATCTGTTACATGGAGAAGACCATCTAAACCTCCTAGATCCACAAAGGCACCATAATCTGTTATGTTTTTGACTATACCCTCAACAGTATTCCCTTCTGCCAAATTACCAACGAGCTCTGCTCTTTGCTCTGCTCGAGATTCTTCTAGTACCGCTCGCCTGGATACCACTATGTTTCCTCTTTTCCTATCCATCTTAAGAACTTGAAATGGTTGAGGTACATTCATTAAAGGCAACGTGTCTTTTATAGGGCGAACGTCTACTTGGCTTCCCGGCAAGAATGCTATTGCTCCGTCTAAGTCAACCGTAAAGCCCCCCTTTACTTTTCCAAAGATTATACCGTCCACCCTCTCTTCTGTTTTTGCAGCCTTTTCTAATTTATCCCACGCCTCTTCCCGTCTAGCCTTTTCTCGACTGACAACGGCTTCTCCTTTAGCATTTTCAACGCGTTCTAAATACACTTCTACTTGATCACCAATCTTAAGTTCTTTATCTTTACTTGTAGACGTAGAGAACTCTCTGACATCAACGCGACCCTCCATCTTATAACCAATATCAATAATTGCTTGGCCTGCTTCAATAGCAATTATAGTACCGTTTACAACAGTATTTTCTTTCGGTGTGCCACTTTCAAAACTCTTCTCGAGTAGGGCTTCAAATTCAGCCATATTGTTAGCTGTTTCCATTAATTATCTCCTTAAAAAAAGCCAGGTCATTACACTGATTTTTTAATATTTATATCAAGATTTAGACTTTTATACTTTTTTTCCACAATTTCAATAATTTCTTTATTCAATCTTTTTAAGGGAATTTCTGAATTATCATAAACGATTGCATCTGGCATACAAATCAACGGTGAAACTTTTCTAGTTTGATCTCTCTTATCTCTTTCCTTAAGTTTATCGGTTATATCTTTCAAGGAATAATATTGCCCCATTTTTTTATAATCCACTTTACGCCTCTGAGCTCTCACTGATAGGTCTGCAGTAATAAAAAACTTGATGTAGGCATTGGGAAAAATAACACTACCTATATCTCTTCCATCTAAAACAGCACCATTTTTTATATTAGGAAAATTTCTTTGAAACAGAATCAGTTCTTGTCTAATTCTATCACATCCCGCTAGTCTGCTAGCCAAGTCACCACAACTCTCAGATCTAAGTTCTGGGTTATCGAGGTCCTTCAGCTTAATATTTTTTGCGAAAGAAATAGCTTCGTCAGTAGAGACAGCAATCTTAAACTTCAGAAATTTATATGCTACTGCTCGATAAAGGAGGCCAGTATCAAGATACTGAAGATTTAAATGCTTGGCTATAATCTGTCCAATAGTCCCTTTACCTGAGGCTGCAAGCCCATCTACTGCAATTATTATTGGTTTAATTAACTTGATAAGTTTGCTCCAATTTCCTTAAACTTTTCAATGAATTCTGGAAAGCTTGTAACTATTGAAGTCGTCTCACGGATTTCAATGGGTTTTTGAGTAACTTGACCCAAGCATATAAATGACATCGCTATTCTGTGATCACTAAAAGTATTTATCAATTGCCCTCCCTTTACTTCCCTCACTCCTTCGACTGTCATATAGTCATTTCCGTAGGAAACATTGACCCCGCACTCTCTCAAGCCTGTGGCCATTGAAAAAATCCTATCGCTTTCTTTGACTCTAAGCTCTCCTATTCCCCCCATTTCAGTTTTACCTTCAGCAACAGCTGCTAACACTGCTAAAATAGGAAATTCATCAATCATTGAAGCAACAAGGTTTTTTGGCACCTTCACTCCTTTGAGCCTTGAAGATATTACTCTTAAGT
>CACIAQ010000079.1 GCA_902584635.1 uncultured Alphaproteobacteria bacterium | reverse complement strand
CGAAAAATTCAAAGAAATTGGTAAATACAATCAGCTAGTTTTTAAAAAAATTATTGCTGATAAAGAAACCCCCGTATCAATATTTGAAAAAGTTTGTGATAGCCAAAACAATTGCTTTTTACTTGAGTCGGTAACTGGTGGGGAGAACAAAGCTCGTTATTCGATTATAGGTTTGAAACCTGACCTAGTTTGGGAAAGCAAAGACGGCAAATGTAAAATTGCCAAGAATTTACAGAAATCCAAAAATATAAAATTTAAGGAATTAAACAATAAACCTTTGGAGGAGCTAAAGAAGGCAATAGATAGTTGTAAAATTGATATTCCTTTAGGGCTTCCTCCCATGATTGCAGGTTTATTTGGTTATTTTAGCTATGATGTTATTAGGCACATTGAAAGTTTACCCAATATAAATACTGATGAGTTATGTGTTCCAGATATACGATTACTTAGACCTACTATTCTTATTGTCTTGGATTCGATAAAAAATGAATTAATTATTGCTTCACCAGCCTGGGCAACTGAAAAACAATCTTTAAAAAAAACTTATAGCAATGCTGTAAGAATAATTGAACAGACAGTCTTGCAAGTTGCGCTACCAAGAAAAAAAGCAAAAGCAAAGAGAATACCAAAGTCTTATATTGGCAAACCAGTGTCTAACTTCACTAAAGCTGCTTATTTAGATATAGTTAATAGGGCAAAAAACTATATAATAAGTGGTGATATCTTTCAGGTTGTACCAAGCCAAAGATGGAAAATGAAATACTTGCTACCAGGTTTTTCATTATACAGGTCACTTAGAAGAACAAATCCGTCACCCTATATGTTTTATTTTAAATTTAGTGATTTTAGCATTATAGGATCTAGCCCAGAAATTCTTGTGAAAGTTGAAAATCATGACGAAGTTACAATAAGACCAATAGCTGGAACTAGGCCACGTGGTCATAACGACAGTGAAGATAAGATCTTAGAAAACGATCTATTAAATGACAAAAAAGAGCTTGCAGAACATCTTATGCTTCTTGACTTGGGGCGAAATGATGTTGGTAAGGTGTCTAAAATAGGATCGGTAAAAATTACGGAAAGTTTTGTTGTCGAAAAATATAGTCACGTTATGCATATTGTTTCAAATGTAAAAGGTCAGCTGTCTGAAGGAGTAAGTAATGTAAGCGCATTGTTATCGGGTTTGCCCGCTGGAACGGTCTCGGGAGCTCCAAAAATAAGAGCCATGGAAATAATTGATGAATTAGAAAACACAAAGAGAAGTATATTTGGTGGAGGAGTTGGTTATTTTGGTGCTTCCGGTAATATGGATTTTTGTATAGCTATAAGAACTGCTATACTAAAAGACAAGAGTTTATATTTACAGGCAGGAGGCGGCGTAGTTTTTGATAGTGATGCTGAAACAGAATTTCAAGAAACGGTTAACAAATCAAAAGCCTTGATAAAAGCGGCAGAAGACTCAATACACTTTTTTGGAGATTAAAATGCTATTGATAATAGATAATTATGATAGCTTCACATACAACCTTTATCATTACTTTGGTGAATTAGGTTGTGCAGCTGATGTTTATAGAAATGATGAAATAACAGTTGATCAAATTATTAAATTAAAACCCAAAGGAATTATTATTTCGCCTGGGCCCTGCGGACCTGAGTCTGCAGGGATTTCTATAGACCTTGTAAAAGCAGTTACAAAACACCGAAAAATTCCACTATTAGGCGTTTGTCTGGGTCATCAAGCTATAGGTGCAGCCCTAGGTGCAAAAATTATTAACGCTCCTAATATAATGCATGGAAAGGTAGATAAAATCTATCACTCTAAAGAGCAAACTATTTTTAAAAACTTGTCAACACCCTTCAAAGCAACAAGGTATCACTCTCTTTGCATAGACCCAAACACGCTACCAAACTCTCTTGTAGCAATTGCAAAGTCTAGAGATAAGACTATTATGGCAATCATGCACCAAGAATTACCAATATTCGGCCTTCAATTCCATCCAGAATCAATTAAGACTACTTTTGGGAAAAAAATTTTAAATAATTTTTTGAACATTTTGGAATGATCTTATGCAAGAAAAGTTAAAAGAATTATTTTCAAATGCAACTCAAGGGCCTTTATCATTTAAAGATGCTGAGCTAATTTTTGAAAATATTATGGATGCAAACCTTTCAGAAGTCGAGATGTCTTCATTCCTTACCTCTTTAAAAGTACGAGGTGCAAGCATAGACGAAATCACAGCTGCCGCTTCTATTATGAGAAAAAAATCCCTTAAAGTTCTCAGCGGAGAGGATTCAGTAGATATTGTAGGAACAGGTGGAGACGGTATGAATACATTAAACATTTCGACTGCTAGTTCTCTAACCGTTGCTTCAACTGGCATGAGAGTTGCCAAACATGGGAATAGAAAGATTTCTTCACTTGCTGGATCTTCCGATACTCTCGAAGAGCTCGGAGTGAATACTCAAATGATCCCTGAAGTTGCGCAAAAATCCTTAGAACAATTTAACTTTTGTTTTATGTTAGCCCCTATTTATCACCCTGCCATGAAGAATGTCATGCCAGTCAGGCAAGAGCTTGGTTTTAGAACCGTTTTTAATATACTTGGCCCTCTAACAAACCCTGCCTCTGTTAAATATCAACTTATAGGTGTCTATGAAAAGTCATTAGCCATAAAAATGATTGAGGTGCTCAGAAATTTAAATACAAAAAGAGCATGGATCGTTCATGGATCCGATGGTACAGATGAAATATCGATTACAGGTGAAACATATGTGGTAGAACTGGACCGGGGGAAGATTAACGAGTTTAAAATTAATCCAAAAGATGCCGGGCTAGAAACATTCGATTTTTCAGAAATTTTGGGTGGCTCCTCTAAATTCAATGCACAAAAAATTAAGCAACTAATTAATGGAGAGAAGAATGGTTTTTTTTATTCTGTTATTTTTAATAGCGCCGCGGCATTAACTTTAAGCGAAAGGGTAAAAAGTCTTCGAGATGGGGTCAATTTGGCTTCTGATGCATTACTTTCGGGAAAAACAAAAAAGTTAATTGAAAAATTGAAAGCATCGAAAACTTCTTTATTATGAGTATATTGGATAAAATAAAGCTCTCAAAAATGAGAGAGGTAAGCAAATTAAATAAAAATCAGCTAGAGTATGATAGAAAGAATTTTCTTAAGTCTTCAGAAAACAAACAACGATTTGAGGACTCTTTAAAAAATTCGGGTAATAGCCGGTACACCTTAATAACTGAAATTAAAAAAGCGTCGCCGTCAAAAGGAATAATTAGAGAAGATTTTAATCCAAGGGAATTAGCTAGGTCTTACGAAAAAGGTGGCGCCTCATGCCTTTCTGTACTAACAGATGCAAACTATTTTAAGGGTTCTAACGATTATATCGCTCAAATTCAAGAGGTTGTATCTCTACCAATT
>CACIAQ010000078.1 GCA_902584635.1 uncultured Alphaproteobacteria bacterium | reverse complement strand
CTTGTCGAAATATCCGCCAAGCTTTCGGCTTTCCAACGCCTGCTCCAGTTGCCTTTCCCTAAACATCTTGAGCGTGTATGACATATCAAGTATCAGGATGGTTCTCGTGGAAACTAAATTTTTTTTCTGTATCATAATTTGCACTTAGAGCGTTTCTGCATAGCCAAAGACCTTAGTTTTAAATTGATCGAATCAATTAAATCCATTCCCTGGTTCTTAAATTATTGATGAAAACTGCCTTGTTCATTTTGCTTAATTTTAAAATTTTATCCCTTACATTTATCTTTCACCTACAGGTCACCATTTTCAAGTATCAGCAAAATAATGATGCGCCAATTTTCTCTCTATAACATATAAGATAATGTATTTTTGCGATATAAACCCACTTAGGGTGCAAATGTTTGAGTGTCCAGATTTCCCGAGTTTGAGTTGTGGGACACTTATCTTTCCGTCAATAAAGACCCAACCTTTATCGGAATAAGCCCGGGGTTTTGACCAGAAAGTCTCAATTTAAAATTTTGCATATAGAATACGTATATTGGCAATAGCAATTTGTATACGAGCGGTGAGTTTTTAATTTTCGATTTTATAGTTTTAGGGACAGGATCTTCAAAATCAATAGACCCCTTTTTATCGCCTTTTGACCATAAAGACCTATAATCGCTCTGCTGAATGTTTTCGTGCAAAAACTCTGCGCCACTTAAAACTGTTCTAACCAAAACATAAACGGGTGAGCAGGAATACACCTCGACTCTTTGGCCATTCTTCGGAGGAATAACTTTGAACCATTTTTTTCTATCAAAAATGTCACATAAAAATATCTCTGTATCAATGTACCCGTTTTCAATCGAATAAAGTGAAAAAAATAATTCAGGAGAAAACTGCCAAAAACCATGCCCACAATGATTAATTGCTGGAAGAATGTGAATAATTTGCCCACCTGGCCGACACAGAAGAGAACAGTTTTTGAGTGCTTGAGGTAAATTGTAAATATGCTCCAACGAACCGCCATCAATAACCGTATCATAGCAACAGTGCATCGCATCAGATAGTGGTAGGTTCATATCGTGAATTATTGACGCCTGCTCGTAATCCGAGTTGTCAACTGAGTCAATGCTTGAAGCTCCAAAAAAATCCAGCAACAGGTTATCGATATATTTGTCCTGTTTGTAACTTAATCCAGAACCAAAAAAAGATTTAATCGCTGATTGCGAAACAGCCAAATCTTGACGACCAATGCTTATAGTTTTGCCGAATGTCTTGTTTTTTTTTGCGTAACGCAAGAAATTCAAACCATTTATATCAATTCCCATAAAGGCTCCTACTGAATAGAATTAAATTCGCAATATCAGATAATTATCATATAATTAATTTTTGCAAATTCGCCTAGACATCTGATTTTCTGCAAATGGCCTCGATCCCATTTCCACCTTTTGCATATACTGTTATCTTAATATCCTTAGCGCCAATCTTTTCTAAGAACTTTTCTATCTGGCTCTCATGACGGTAATTCTTATAATAATCTGTCGTTCCATCATATGTATCTAACAATGCCCATTCGTAATACATTTTTCGATTAGGCAACTCAAAATGAGAGTAATAAAAGTGAACTGGCGACAGTCGAACAAGTATTCGCTGTATCAATGCATAGTTCCTGAAGAACCAATGAATAGGAAACCAAAAGTCTGTAATTGCCTTAACAAACTTGAACCTAGATTTCATGGGTAATTTGAGAATTAGCCATCTATATAGGCTTTCCGCTCCGCCTAAAGGAGGCGGCAAAACAAGGCCTAAATTCCATCGATAATGGTCAATAACTAATTGGCCACCTGGTTTTACCATCTCCCACAAACACTTAATACTTTCTTCTGAGTTTGGTGTGTGCTGTATAACACCCAAACACACAACATAGTCATAACTAGCTTTTGGGAAGGGTATCCGTAGAATATCGGCTTGAACTAAAGTCAGATTTTGGTGTTGGCCATTATTGATTGCGTTTGCATCAACAGCAGAAGAATAATCGAGCGAATGAACGATAGCACCGTGTCTAAGCAATATCTCAGTGAATCGACCTGCACCCGAACAACCTCCAAAACCATTTTTCCCTTTAATTTGGCCAAATCTACGTGCATACATCTTGACAGCCTTGTGGCCGATAGCCTTAGACCAGTGTAGGAGTCCAGCTGAGTTTTTGGAAACATATTCCACTGCTCACCAAATGCATCAGCATAATTATTTTCAGGTACAAACCTAGGAATGCCGTTAACAATTGGGTAACTGTCACCGGTTTTACTGGTTAAACTATCACATCTAATTAATTGTAATGGGGCGAAATTGACGGGGTCTCGCAAACACTTGAGATCTGAGTTCATGATAACTTTCTAGGTAAAACGTCTATTGCCATATTAAATTTTTTTCGCAATAAATAAAATACAAATTTGGACCAACCAGGGCCTCTCCTATCCGCCCAAGAACATATCTAAACAATGATTTAGCAAATTGTTTCAAGCCAGGTCTTCTAAAATCTGGAAAGCTGCGGGGGTAAATTTGTTTAATTTCAAAACTTTTACGCCTTAGTAAGCTACTTAGAGAACTAACATCAAAGCTTTGATAATGACCCCACCTATGAAAATTTGACTTACGGTGAGGACCAAACACTGTATTGAGGGTAAGTCCTCTTTATATAGAACAGTTCCAGTAAACACATTGCCGACTTTAGTTCGCGTTTCACTTAACTCAATCTTGCGTTTAGATTGTCTGGAGGGATATGCTCAAGGACCTCGGTCTAATTACTTTATCAAAATAACCGTCCTCAAAAGGTATGTTTGCGGCGCTACCCTGCTGTTTCGCTTGCCTTACAATGCTTGGTTTCGATCGCAATTTCTCTATACTTTCTGCAACTGGGCAAAGCGAATACGTCTTAATACCTCTCTCAATCAATAATTGTTCTAACAATCCAGTACCCACACCAATATTCAATACCCGCGTCCCAGGAGTCATTGGCGTGCTAGAAACCGAAGTCGTGAATAACTGAGATCGAACATATGTGTAGCTTGGTTCTGGAAATGCTTCCAAAGCTCGTCTTGTTGATTTAGTTTAAGCATTATCGTTTTTTGCATTAAAATTATCAAAGTGTTTATAGGGCACCACATCCAGTAAGTATTTCATCTAGGCCACCAGCGAAGCTTAGGCTTAATCATTTCGTTCAGAAACAAGTCTTCAGTTTCAACTTGTTCATTAGGATTACTCATAAAGCGCCAATAGATGAAAAGTCCCAGTTTCATTTTCCACGCAGACGGACAAATTTTACCTGATAGCTTAATACATATTTTGAGAAATACTTGTTTAAATTGGTGCTTTGTTAATTCCCACAAAAAAAGAATCTTTAGAACGCGAGGCACAGATGAACTAGACACACGAGACCAGTGGTGACAAAATAACACTATAAATGGTAAATACCAAAAAGGCTTCTTTTCTCTGTTTAAAAAGAATTTGAAGTCCATATCAACAGTATTCCGTTTGGCTCTGCCGATGTAGTAAAACAATACCTCATTTACCTGTAAGAATGGTCCATAAATTGACAATTCCTGAATG
>CACIAQ010000077.1 GCA_902584635.1 uncultured Alphaproteobacteria bacterium | reverse complement strand
GGTGTCATTATTTTAAGCAAGTTCAAATTTTATTCTTTTTTGTAGGCTAGATGAAGAAAAATGCAATACAATACTTTAGTAAATTATTTTTGAGAGAAAGCAAAAATGAATGAGAATAAAGATGTACCAATCCGTGATGCCGCAACGGTTATACTATTAAGACAAAAAAAGGACAGTACATACGTTTTAATGGGACAAAGGGGAAATAAGGCAGCTTTTATGCCTAGTAAATATGTATTCCCTGGAGGAGCCGTAGATGAAGACGATGCTAACGTTGAATTATTTAAAAGTATCAATAAAAAAGGTATCGATTTACTTCACAAATATTCTAAAAAGAAAATTGCTAAAGAATTGAGTGTAGCCGCAATAAGAGAGTTGTGGGAGGAAGCTGGTTTACGCTTATGCGCAAAGGTCGAAAACATTGTGAAAGTAAGCCCCGGTTGGGAAGGTTTTTGTAATAGTTGTTATTTGCCTGATGCCAGCAATCTGGAATACGTGTTTAGGGCTATAACCCCACCAGGAAGACCAAGGAGATTTGATGCACGTTTTTTTATCTGTAGAGCTGAGAATGTTTATGGAAACTTAGATGATTTTTCATCTGCTTCAACCGAATTAAGTCATTTGCACTGGATTGACATTAACGACGTCAAGAGCCTCAACTTACCTTTTATAACAGAGGTTGTTCTCAATGAAGTCAAAGAGATTATTAAAGATGGCCCAAACAAAGAGGGAGTTCCTTTTTTTAAGCATGGAGCTTCTTCCGATTTTATTTTTATAACTTAAAAAGATTGTTGACTAATTATCTTAGTTTTAATATTTAACTAGCTAACAAGGAATTAAGATATGGCTAAACCTTCTACAATAAAAATCAGACTGAATTCTACTGCAGATACAGGGCATTTTTACGTCACTAAAAAGAACTCAAGAACAATGACGGACAAGATGGTCGTTAAGAGGTATGATCCAGTAGCAAGAAAGCATGTAGAATATAAAGAAGGAAAAATTAAGTAAGGTAGCGGCCTTACTAAAAAAGCTGCTACCTAAAAAATCAGTCTCTGTTACCCATAAACTGAAGAAGAAACATAAACATATTTAAGAAATTGAGGTATAAGGACAAAGCTCCCATTATCCCCATCTTTTCTGCATACTCCTCTCCATACGCTGACCTAAACTGTAAATATGTGTTTTTAATATTTTGAGTATCGTATGCAGTCAATCCAGCAAATATTAACACTCCTATTGCTGAAATTGCCAGATGCATCACTGGGCTTTGGAAAAACCAATTCGCAATGGAGGCTACGATTATACCGATCAGACCAATAAATAGAAAATTCCCTAAACCTGAAAGGTCTCTTTTGGTAGTATATCCATAAAGGCTAAGTGCACCAAAAGCAACCGCAGTAGTAAAGAATGTTTGTGCGATCGATATTGCGGTGTATGCCAAGAAAATATACGATATCGATAGCCCGATTAATGCGGCAAAGACCCAGAAAACTAATTGGGCTGTCTGGGTTCGCATAGAGTGGATTTTAGCACTAAATATGAAAACTACGCCAAGTGGCGCTAACATTACAACCCACTGTAGCCATGTTCCAAATATTGCCATTACTAATGCTGGTGTCGTGCCTACTGCGTAAGCTACGGCCCCTGTTATCAACATCGCTAATGACATAAGCCCATAAACTTTGTTCATATGGGCTCTAAGACCAATGTCTATGGCCTGAGATGAATCTACATAAGATTTTGCAGTTTGATATTCTGCCATTTTAATGACCCCTGATTAATTATTGAGTTAAATATTATATTAATATCGGATAAGTAAGCTATTTTTTCAAGTATTCAATGAATATTTGATTAAAAAATTTCAAATAAGATGGTAGAAAATACAAAGCATACATCCGATTTAAGCAGCGTGGAGTTAAAAATCTTTACCGAGCAAGAGAAACAAAGCCTTTTTGAGAACATGATAAATATCGTTTACGAGGCTGGAAAAATAACAAATAGCTATTTTAAACAAAATCTGATTATTGAGAATAAAGCCGAGAATTCTTTCAATCCTGTTACAATTGCAGATAAATCAGCAGAAAAAAAAATCAGAGAAATGATTGAAAAGCTTTATCCAAATGACTCAATAATTGGGGAAGAGTATGGGAAGAAAAGTGGTTCAACTGACTTCACGTGGATTATAGATCCAATTGATGGAACAAAAGCCTTTATTTCAGGAATCCCAACATGGGGAATACTGTTATCCATGGTTCAAAACAGTAAACCAATAATGGGTGTTATTTATCAGCCATTTACCGGCGAACTTTTTTGGGGAGGTTTTGGAAAAGCTTTTAAGAAAATCAACTCAACCGGCGGTAATCCAAAGTCCTTAAGCGTCAGGAAGTGTAAAAATTTAGCTAATGCAGTTGTTGCGACGTCGTCTCCTACTATACCAAACAAACTTTTTCAAACTGGTTTAACCGAAATAATGAAGCTTTCAAAATTAGATAGGTATGGATTAGACTGTTATGCATACGCCATGTTAGCGGAAGGATATGTTGACGCGGTAATTGAAGTTGGTCTTCAAGAGTATGATTTTAGAGCTCCAGAGGCGGTTGTTTTATCTTCCGGCGGTATTGTCAGCAACTTTGACGGTTCATATCCATTGACAGGGGGCGATGTTATTGCCTCCGGTGATCCTCGCGTTCATCAGCAAATTATCAGTATTTTAAGTAAGTACAAAAAATAATTACGATTTGAGAAACATATCCATCAAAGAGAGAGCCTCTTCTCTAATCTTTTTTTTTTCAATCAAGATTTCATGGTGAGATTCTTTGATTGTTATCACATCTATAAAGTCAAACCTCTCAATTGATTTTATAACTGCTTTATTATCGGTTATTTGTTCCTGCCCAGCAAGCAATACCAATATCTTTCTATCTGGTATAATTCTATGGTTCAATGACTCAATTTCCTTCAATATTGCAATAAAATAGCCGAGTGTCGGTGTACCACTATGTAATTCTTCGTTTTCTCCTAATATTGTCTGCAAACGTTTAAATTGTTTACTATCCGACGTAAGAGTATTTTTCTTAAAGTCTACCGTTAGAGAATACGGCTTATATTTTTCTGGGCTTTGCTGGGTAAGCATTGTTAATCCCAAAAAATGCAGTGCTTTTTCGAACTTAACAACAAATCTTTGAATTGGTCTTGATACATAAGGGAAACTGCCCCACAGTGGGGACAAGAAAATGTATTTTTCAAAGGATAGTGGCTTCGATGTAAGTCTTCTCAACCCTATAAGACAACCCAAGGAGTGAGCGACTAAGTACCATGGTGTAGTTAAATCTTTTTCCTTTGCTAAACGAATAACATTATCTAAGTCTAATTGATATTCCCTTGCACTAGAAATATGTTGGATTTTGGGTCTCGAAGGAAAGGGCCGTTCAGAAAGCCCCCAACCTCTCCAATCGAGTGTGATAACGTTAAAGCCCTTTTTAATAAAATACTCAAATGTTTCTGAATACTTTTCTATGAATTCACGATGTCCATTTAGGAAAAAAACTGTTCCATAAACTCTCATTTTTTGGTGGTTCCAAATGGCTATTCTTAGCTTTCTCCCA
>CACIAQ010000076.1 GCA_902584635.1 uncultured Alphaproteobacteria bacterium | reverse complement strand
ATATCAATATTCTGATTGGAACGCATAGTGTTATGAATAGAAATCTTAAGTTTTTTGACCTTGGTTTAGTGATTGTAGATGAAGAGCAGAGCTTTGGCGTAGACCAAAAAGAGCAACTTAAAGCTATATTCCCAGACATTCACGTATTGACTCTGTCGGCTACTCCCATTCCTCGAACCCTACAAATGGCCTTCTCTGGAATTAGGGACCTCTCACTTATTAATACTCCTCCAAAAAATAGAATGCCTATTGAAACAAATGTTATTGAATTTGACCAAGGTACTATTAGCTCAGTAATCATGCGCGAGATCAAGAGAGATGGACAAGTATTTTTTGTTGTTCCAAGAATAAAAGATATTCTTGTCATAGAAGAATTTCTTAATAATTATTTACCCGATGTTAAATATATGGTGGCCACTGGAAAGACGAGCAATACAGAGTTAGAAAAAACCATTTCTGCTTTTTACTATGGACATTTTGATCTTCTTGTTTCAACGAATATTGTTGGTAGTGGTCTTGATATACCTAGAGCAAATACAATAATCATATATGGAGCAGAGTTATTTGGTCTAAGTCAATTGTATCAGATTAGAGGGAGGGTAGGTCGTTCCAACAAAAGAGCCTTTGCTTATTTGGTTTCAAAAGAAAATGCATCACTAACAGAATCTGCCAGAAAACGGCTGGATCTAATTAAAGGTTTGAACTCACTAATATCCGGCTTCACCCTATCTTCTCAAGACCTGGAAATGAGAGGATCAGGAAATATTTTAGGTGAAGAGCAAACTGGCCAAGTTAACGAAGTAGGAGTTTCTCTATACCAAGAAATGTTACAGAAAACGATTAATTCTTTAATGCTAAATAAAGAGGACGGAGTTGATAGCCATCTTGATGAAAATTGGTCCCCCATAATACGAATTCCTACTACGGCAAGAATTCCAGAGGAGTATGTACAGGATCCAGCTTTAAGATTAAGTTTTTACAGGAGACTCTCAAATTTTGATAACCAAGTGCAGCTAGAGTCTATACTCGCAGAAATGATAGATCGTTTTGGAAAATTACCTAAGGATATCATTAATTTAGCAAATATTATTAAGGTAAAAGAAAAATGCAAATCTCTTGAAGTTGAGTCTTTTGAAGTAGGAGCTAAGGGAGTCACTATCAAATTTAGAGAAGGAAAAGTAGAGAATATAGCAGGATTATTGGCTTTTATAGAATCAGATAAAGATAATATAAAGCCTTCCAACGAAAAATTGTTTATAAAAATAGGGAAAGGTAATATTTTAAATATATCGTATAATTTATTGAAAAATATGGAAAAATTTATATTGAAGAAGACACTTTAAAAAAAAGGCGCCTTCAAAAGAAGGCGCCAGTTATTGAGGCAGGTTTCATACAGGCAAGAAACCTATCGAGCAGTTTTACAAGTTTACTTAAAAGATTTAAAGAATCCAACTTTTTTTTTATTTTTTCTCTGGCATTACCAGTCCAGCTGAAATTATCAACTTAGCAGCGTCCTCTACTGACATATCAAGGAGAATTATATCTTTTTTAGGAACAAATAACATAAATCCTGATGTGGGATTGGGAGTGGTGGGTAAAAATACAGTAACAAGAGAGCCTAGGTTTATTTTTCGTTTAATTTCACCAAAAGTTTCAGTAGAAATAAATGCTACTGCCCAAACACCTTTTCTTGGATACTCAACAAGGCATGGTTGTTTAAAATTTGTTCCGTCAGGTTTAAAAACTGCTTGAATGATCTGCTTAATAGAATTGTAGATTGTACTAATTACGGGCGTCCTTGAAAGTATTTTTTCACCTATGAAAATTGCCTGACGCCCTAAAAAACCAGATGCTAAAGATCCAATTAATGTTGTAGCAATTAGAAATAAAAATACGCCCAGTCCTGGGATATAGATTTCGTATAAGTCCAGCGGATTATATTTAGGAGGAATAATTGGTATTACTACCTGATCTATGAAGCTAATTACACTCCATACCAAGTAAACCGTGAGAACAATGGGTATTAGAACTACTATTCCTGTAAGAAAATCTCTACGTAATTTTTGAATAATTCTGCCCATTTTTTATACTCCTCTAATTCATCAATAAGCTAAAGCCAAAGCTACTTTAGCTCCAAGCTCTGCATTGCTCTTTACTATTTCAATATTTGACTCAAGAGTATTACCCTTTGTTTTCGCTACTAGATAATTTAATAAACTAGGAGTAAGTTGTTTTCCAGTTGTGTCGGTTTTTTTTAATTCCTTCACTCCACCTGATATTAAAGGCTCTAAATAGGTTTTATCCAAAGAATACTTTTTTGGTATTGGATTGCAAAGCAATAGCCCATGAGAAGACTTTAAATTTTTTGCAATTGAATAAATTTTTGCAATAGCTTCTGGGCTTTCAATTCGATGGGCAGATTTCAGTCCGGTATCTCGGTACCAAAAAGCGGGTAAATTTTTCTGCCTATAAGAAAAAACCGGTATTGAAAGAGTTTCCATAAACTCATATGTCTTTGATATGTCCAATATCGTTTTAGGACCTGCGCAAACAGTAATAATTTCGGAATCTCTAATAGCTTGAAGATCCGCTGAAACATCAAAGCTGTTAGATACATCTCTATGAACGCCGCCAATCCCACCTGTTACAAACACAGAAATTGAAACTAATTTACATATTCTTAAGGAACCTGAAACAGTAGTCCCTCCAGCTTTTTTAGAAAATATAGTGCTTTCAAGATTGCTACTCGAGACTTTTTCTACACTTCTAATTTTAGCGAATGCGTCTAGAACCTCTGGGTCGAGACCAATTTGAATTTTTCCATCTAACAAAGCTAGAGTTGCGGGTTGAGCTCCTACGTCTTTTATAATTCCTTCTATTTCTTTAACCATTTCTAAAGATTGGGGATAAGGCATTCCGTGTGAAATTATTGAGCTTTCTAAAGCAACTAGTGGTGTTTTATTATTAATAGCCTTTGATACTTCCCTTGAACATTTTATTAGATGTTTATTACTATTTAAAAATTTTTTAATCATTTGTTTCTAAATATTTTTCAGTTTTTTTATTTGCGACATTTAAGTTTTCTTCGAGGCTTACCTTTGGGTTCAATTCTTTGTGAGAAAGAAAGTATGCAAAGAATGCGTCACCTGCGCCTAGTCTTGATATAGTGCTATTGATAACTTCTGGCCTTACTTTTGCGACTCCCTCCTTACTAACGCCACATGCAACGTTTGGACCATCGGTAACAATTGTCAAACAGTTTTCAGTTTTTATTTTTTTGAAAATAGCTTTAGACGCACGTTCAGAGTTATTCAATTTTCTAGATCCTAGCAAGATATTGGCTTCCTGAAGATTTATAAATAGATTGAATCCCTTAAAATAGATAGCATCATTCTCAAACTGCATAAGTTTTGAAAAATTAGCCGGTATGAAATATTTGGTGAAGATTTTTTCATCAGCCTCTTTCTTGACAAAGTCTAAAAATTCTCTTGTACAATTCCCATCGAAAATAAAAATTGCTTTATCATTATCTTTTTTATGTGCAGAACAAATTGAAGAAAAATGTTTAATCATATCAACTTGGTAAGATAAAAACGTATTTGTGCAATTAACTGAT
>CACIAQ010000075.1 GCA_902584635.1 uncultured Alphaproteobacteria bacterium | reverse complement strand
GGATGATCTAAGTCAACATGTAAAAATAGAAAAGCTTAACCCATATTATGATTTGCGATTTGAAGATAATGATGTTCTTTCGGTTTCTGGCAACAAATCAAATTTTGAGGCTCAAATTAAAAAATTTGCACCGAATGATCTCAAAGGATACCGAAAGTTCATGCGTTTGTCAGAAAGGCAATATAATTTTGCGTTTTCAAAAAAGGGCTCCATGGGAAGAAGTCCTATGCATAGACTGTGGGATACTCTAAAGGTTCTTCCAATTTTTGCTCTTCTTAGAGCGGATAGGTCAGTTTATAGAAGTGCTGCTAGCTATGTATCCAACTCAAAGCTAAGGTTTGCGTTAAGTTTCCATCCACTATTTGTAGGTGGGAATCCCTTCACTGTTACGTCCATGTGGGGATTAGTGAATTATTTGGAGCATAGATTTGGTGTCTACTATATTCATGGGGGGGCGCAAGCCATGGCGAATAAAATGGCAGAAAAAATAAAATCCTCAGGGGGTCAGGTAACACTTAATACAACAGTTAATAAAATTTTAACAAAAGAAAACAGAGCAATCGGAGTTCAATTAGAGTCTGGAGAAAAAATTGGTGCGGATTATGTAGTGTCAAACGCAGATCTTCAGAATACATACGATAGTTTATTAGGGCACCAAAAGAAGAAAAGGTGGACCAAACATAAATTAGATTCGAAGAATTGGTCAATGAGTCTCTTTGTTTGGCATTTTGGCACGTCAAAAACGAGATCAAAGTGGAAGAATGTTGGGCATCATACAATTCTGGTGGGACCCAATTATAAAAAAGAAGTTAATGATATTTTTATAAAAGGAAAGTTGCCCCAGGAAATGAGTTTATACGTACATAGACCTTCTGTTACTGACAAAACCTGTGCTCCAAAAGGAGACGACACTTTTTATGTATTGGCTTGCGTGCCAAACCTAAGTTTTAAGAATGATATTCACTGGCGTAACATTGAAAAAAGCTATAAGAAAAAAATACTTGATGTTTTAGAGAGAAGACTTTTGCCTGGGCTGGGCCGATCAATAAAGACCGAGTATGTTATGACCCCTCTTGATTTTAAAGAAAGATATTTGAGCCATTTTGGAAGTGGTTTTTCCTTGGAACCTCAAATGTTTCAAAGCGCCTGGTTTAGACCTCACAATAGATCAGAAGAGCTTGATAATCTCTTTCTGGTTGGAGCAGGTACTCATCCTGGGCCAGGATTACCGGGTGTTCTTGCATCTGCAGAAATATTAGATGAGATTCTTCCGGATTTGAAAAAGGTTGCGAATAAAACAAGCTATTCAATCAATAAGAAAGAAATGCAGGTTTAATCAAATGTATAACAAAAAAGATCTGGAAACCTGTTACGAAATAATTAAAAAAGGATCCCACTCTTTTTATGCTGCTTCACAAATTCTTCCCAAAAAAGTACGCGACTCTGCAATTGTTTTGTATTCATTTTGCCGAATTGTTGACGATGCAATTGACGATAGTCAGGCAAAATTGCTATCTCTAAGACAGCTCTTTGTCAGACTTGAAAAAGTCTATTTGGGAAAGCCAGAAAATCATGCCTCCGATAGGTGTTTTGCAGAACTTGTTAAGTTTTATGAGATGCCAAAGGCACTTCCAATGGCTTTATTAGAGGGAATGCAATGGGACGCTGAAGGGAGAAAGTACAAATCTCTTTCAGAGTTACGCTCTTATTGTGCACGAGTTGCATCAACCGTCGGTGTAATGATGTGTGTCCTAATGCGGGTAAGAGATAAAGATATATTAGCACGTGCTTGTGATCTTGGTATCGCTATGCAACTTACCAACATTGTAAGAGACATAGGCGAAGATGCAAGAAGTAACCGTATATACATTCCTACTGATTGGCTTGAGGAAAAAAACATAGATTTGAAACATTTTCTTGCAAGCCCTAAACCCTCCAAAGAGTTAGCTTCAATAGCAAAACGTTTATTAGAAGAAGCGAGTCGATTGTACAAGCGTTCAGAATCTGGGCTTTTTGGCCTCCCAACTTCCTGTCAGCCAGGAATATATGCAGCCCGCTACATTTATGAAGGTATCGGAGCACATATTGAGTCTGTTCAGTACGATAGCATAAACCAGAGAGCAATAACCTCAAAATCTGAAAAGATAACCTTGCTTGCTTTTTCTTTTTTAAAAACTCTTAGTTCTAAAATTTTGCCAGTTTCAGCTGTTGTACATGCTCCCGCTTTAAGAGAAGTCAAATTTCTTGTAAATAGCGCACAAAAGAAAAATTATGGGAATGATATGATTCTTTTTTCTGGCAAAAGACTGATGGACGTTTTAATGGAACTTGAGAAAAATGATAAAAAAAGCATTTATTTATCAACATAGAGAATTGGGGTGATGACAGAGTCGATATTTATTTTTTTGTTAGGTTTTTTGGCTTGTCTCGCAGCTGGGTCTACCGGTTCTCTATTCCCAACTGGAGACTGGTATAAATCCCTAAACAAACCTAGTTGGACACCTCCAGATTGGGTTTTTCCTATCGCATGGTTATATTTATATATAGCCATGGCATATTCTTTAGTTAGAGTTTACGGAGCACCAGGCAATGACTTATTCTTGATTTTTTGGGCTCTTCAACTTGTATTCAATACCTTATGGACACCCGTATTCTTCGGGCTCCACAGGATAAAGCTAGGTTTTATAATTCTATTATGCCTTTGGGTTTCGGTTGTCATCATGATTGTCCTTGCTTTTTATATTGATTTAATTGCAGGTCTTCTACTTACTCCCTATATAGTTTGGGGTTCCTACGCAGGGGCGTTAAATTTTTCTATTATTCAATTGAATAAGGAGAATTCCTAAAAAATTCGAGGTATCTTTGCGCATAGCAAAGGTTTTATCAGTGGGTTTGTAAACCTTTTCATATCCAAGGTTTCATGAACGCCGGTAGTTTTTTCTTTATCAATTTGAGTAACTAACTCACTCCTAGAATAAAATGGTGCATCCAGCAGAGCCCTGCTTTGATAGGGCGAGAACTCCCTATCCGATCTGGCGACCCGTTTAATGAGCCATTTTGTTTTTGATATAGGTTGAAGAGGAGGTGCTTCTACCTCTTCAACTGAGCCATTTTTATTAAAGCGTAGTGCTATATTGGTGTTGCTGCCGTCAACTAGATCAGCGTCGTAAAATGTGAGGCATTTATCTTTAAACGGTAGACGACTCCAGGTCCAATAATTAAAATCTTGTTCTAGTGCCCTTGTTCCAAAATTTCCATCGAGGTAAGCGTTCCCTTGCCAACTCCATCCTTTCTTATTTGTTTTAATCTCTATACGTGAAATTGGGGAGAATGGTCTCCATATGTGTGTCCCGTCAGGTTTCAACAATACTTCCAAATCATTTACACTTTCTGGTGTAACAGTGATGCAACCTTCAATTTTATCGAAATGCGGAATTGTTATTTCACTAAACTCTAGAACAAGCTTCTTGCCATTCCACTCTAATTTGCTGGGCCCTACCTTAAAAGAATTTTTGGTAATTTTAACATGGCGTTCCCTTCGCTCAGTCATCGTCCATCTTCCCCCTTTACCATATGTCACAATATTTATTGAACAAAAGTCATGAGGGTTTTTTCTAC
>CACIAQ010000074.1 GCA_902584635.1 uncultured Alphaproteobacteria bacterium | reverse complement strand
GCTTCCAACTGTATGCATAAGGTTTGAAAATAAATCTCGAGACTCTTCTATATCATCAAAAAAATTGCTTGTCTTGAGTTTCCATGGGTTGGCTTTTAAACGACTCCCACTATCTATGGCACTAACGACGCTGTTCAAAAGGGGAGACATGTATGCGGTGTTTAAATATGCGACGTCTTCGGGAATATCAAAAAGATGTCTCTGGTAAGGGATCATGTGTTCTTGTTTAAACTAGGATATTTCTGCAATGCCTTCAGCCGCTTTTTCAAATGCAGTATCAGTTATCTGAAGGTCTTCTTCAGTAAGCGCAAGGTGTGTATAAAGTTTAGCATCGGCTTTGAGTATTCCGTGTTCTCTAACTATTTGATTGAATTTTTTTGAATATTGAGACTTATTTTTCTTTGTATCTCGGTAATTAATAACGGGTGTTTCAGAAAAAATAATATCGAAAAGTGTTGGGTCACCGACAATTTGAAAATCTATATTATTACTATTAAGATGTTTTGTAATGCTATTAATTAAAAACTGCCCGTTTTCTCTTATATTGTTATAAGAACCATCTCTTCTAAGTATCTCCATTGTTTTTAAACCAGCTACCGCTGCCAACGGGTTTCCACTAAGGGTACCGATTTGGAAAGTAAATTTTTCTTCGCCAACAATATTTTTGTCAAAATGGTTCATAATTTCTTTTTCACCTGCGATAGCCGCTAGAGGTAAACCACCTCCAATGATCTTCCCAAGCGTGCATAAATCAGGTACTACTCCGTATAGCTCTTGTGCCCCGCCGTAGGCCAACCTAAAACCAGTTACTATTTCGTCAAAAATTAAAAGTGCACCAATTCTTTTTGTTTCAGTCCTTAGATGCTCTAAAAACCCTTTTATTGGCGGAATTATTCTTTGAAGTGGTTCTACAATTACCCCAGCAATTTGCTCTGAATACTCATTCATAATCTCTGTAGCGACTTGAAGATCGTTAAATGGTGCAACCAAAATATCATCTCGAACGGCTTCAGGTATTCCCGCTGAGTCCGGCACTGCCAATGGAAAATTTACCATTTTGCTAGGCGCAAGGCTCATTAACGAGTCTCCACTCATCCCATGATACCCTCCTTCAAACTTGAGGATTTTATTCCTACCAGTATGCGCTCTCGCCAATCGCATCGCATACATATCAGCTTCTCCGCCAGAGCTTACAAATCTAATCTGCTCGGCGCATTCCACTGCGTTACAAATTTCTTCAGCTAACTCAACTCCTTTTGAATTATTAGTGAAAAAAGTAAGACCTTCATTGAGTTGTGCTCGTATAGCATCTAATACTTCTTCATTTCCATGGCCTAGTATCATTGGCCCTGAACCAATTAAAAAATCTATATATTCTTTGTTATCTTCGTCCCATACACGTGAACCTAAACCTCTTTTTAGACTGATACTAGGGTCGAAATTGCCGAAACCAGCGCCTGGAAGTACCTTCTGTGCTCGGCTTTGCCACTCTTTTAGAGAAATATTCTTATTCATTATGTTTTTCTAAATAAGAAAAGGCGGAGGAATTTCCGCCTTTTCAAATTGTACGTTATTCAAGTAACACTAATTTAATGCTGCATTTGTTATTTCATTAGTCCATGCACCTGATGGTTTCTTTGTAATAACAGGATCAGAAGCACCGGACATTAGCACCTTTACTGTTCTTTCGTAATCTGCAGGATCAAGTGAACCATTAGATCCAGCTGTAAGCTTCGCAATTTCGCCCATCATTCTTACTTGATGCTTCTCGGTTTGCACACCCGCATCATCGTTATCTAGAATAATCATCGCGGCTTCTTTCGGGTTTGCTTCTGCATACTTCCAACCTTTCATGGATGCTCTAACAAATCTTACCATTTTGTCCTTGAATGCAGCGTCACTAAGGTTTTTCTCATGTACATATAATCCATCTTCAAGAGTTGCAGCACCTTCCGACTGGTATTTGAAAACAGTTAGCTGCTCAGGAGTGTAGCCTGCGTCTCTAACAACCCAATATTCATTGTAGGACATAGTAGACACGCATGCAGCCTGACCTTCTGTTAAAGGCTCAACACCCCATCCCTGCCTTAATACAGTAACACCATTTGCACTACCGTCAGTTTTTAATCCTAATCGGCTCATCCAACTTAGGAATGGGTACTCATTTCCATAGAACCAAACTCCCAATGTTTTACCTTTAAGATCAGCGGTAGTACTTACACCCATATCTTTCCGACAAGTAAGCATCATGCCTGAGCTCTTAAATGGTTGGGCTATATTTACCAGTGGAAGACCTTTTTCTCGAGCTGCTAAAGCAGAAGGCATCCAGTCGACCATAACGTCGGCCCCACCACCCGCTAACACTTGAGCAGGAGCGATATCTGGCCCACCTGGTTTAATAGTAACATCAAGGCCTTCAGCATCATAAAAGCCTTTATCTTTCGCAACATAATATCCGGCAAATTGTGCTTGAGTAACCCATTTTAACTGAATTGTGACCTTGTCAGCAGAAAAAACGGCTGATGCACTTAATATAAAAGCACAGGTCAATGTAGATAGAATCTTCTTCATTATTTTCCCTCTTAGTGTTCGTTTTTTTAATTGTTAATCAAATTCCATTGATACGCAACGTTATTTTTGTTGACTAGGATGCCAAAAAGTTGTGCGCTTTTCTATTAGCGCAATTAAGCCATAAAAAAGGCAGCCAGCAATTGCTGCAACAAAGATTTCCGCCCAGACCATGTCCAATGCAAATCGACCAACTTCGGAGGATATCCGAAATCCCATCCCCTTAATAGGAGATCCAAAAAATTCAGCAACAATCGCCCCGATTAGTGCAAGGGTTGAGCATATTTTTAATCCATTAAAAATAAAGGGTAACGCAGATGGCAATCGAAGTTTAATTAATGTTTGAGTGTAGGATGCGCTATATGTTCTCATAAGGTCTTGTCGACTTGGGTCTATAAGCTCTAGTCCTTGCACGCTATTTACAAGCATTGGAAAATAAACCATAACTACAACAATAGCGCACTTTGATTGCCAATCGAACCCAAACCACATTACAAAAATTGGGGCCATACCCACAATTGGTAGCGCCGAAATAAAATTACCTAAAGGTAATAGACCTCGTTTAAGAAAATTAAACTTATCAATCGCAATAGCTGTAAGAAAAGCTGCGCCACAACCCACAATGTAACCAGACAGAGCACCTTTTACCAAGGTCTGTACAAAATCAATCCACAGAATGTCTAAAGAACGAGAAAACTTTAAGGCTATTGCCGACGGAGCAGGTAACAAAATAGGATTTATTTTTAATCCGATGACAGCTAACTCCCACATTAAGAGAAGTACAATTCCGAAAAGAGATGGAACTACAAATCTAGACAAATTAGTGTCCTTGTAGTTGGATATTTTTATATTAATCCACCATCCCCCAAGCCAAATAATCAAAAAAAGAAATAAAAAACTATTCATCTAATAATAGCCATTCTTTTGAGCGTGATTTTTTGTAAAAAATCTATTGTAAATACTAAAAATGCGGCAAGAAAAGCGGCAGCAAACAGAGCGCTCCAAATCATAATTGTCTGACCATAATACGTGCCTGCTAGCATTCTGGCGCCCAAACCGGCAATAGCACCCGAAGGAAGTTCCCCAACTATCGCCCCA
>CACIAQ010000073.1 GCA_902584635.1 uncultured Alphaproteobacteria bacterium | reverse complement strand
ATCCATTTCATCTTCTATATTTGCTGCAGCTCTTTGAGACATACAATTGAACATTTTCTCTTTAAGTTCTTCATCGGCGCCTTTCATTGCCAAAACTAAATCCTCAGTCTCGACACTTCTGATAATAACTTGCATCGACTTATCATCGGATTTAATGAGGTTGTCAAAAACAAACATAGCTTCCTGAATATCAGTCATTAAGTTCTTGCTGAACTTGGCTACCTCTTTAAATATTTTTTGTTCATCTTCGCCTTTCATGAAATTCATTATTGAGGCTGCTGCTTTCACACCACCTACTTGGGAGGCTCTCAGTGATGTGTTTGCAGCGAATTTCTTTTGCATCACCAATTCCAAGTTTTTGAGTGCATCCGGCTGAACTGTTTGGATTGTTGCAATCCTTTTTATTATTTCTGGTTGCACTTTTTCATCTAACATTACTAAAACATCGGATGCTTGCGCTGGGTCTAAGTATGAAATTATAAGAGCAATTATTTGTGGATGCTCGTCGGAAATCAATTCGGCTATAGCTCTAGAATCCATCCACTCGAGAATTTCTATTGCATTATTACTTTCGCTCGGTGTTATTCGCCCTAGAATCGATTGCGCTCTATCTGTTCCCAAGGCTTTATTTAATACATTTTGAATATAGTCGCCTGCACCAAGGCCAAGGCTTGTTTGTTCTTTTATAATTGCAAGAAATTCATCTAGCACTTTGTTTACGGTATCCTGATCAAGCCCCTCTACAGAGTACATAGCGGTCCCAATATGTTGAACCTCTTTTGGTGTTAAGTTTTTAAGAATCTCTGAAGCCTCATCTTCACCTAAAAGCATCATTAAAATTGCTGACTTTTGTGTTCCACTGAGTTTATCGAAAGCTTTGCTTCTATCTTCCCTTTCTTGTTCAGCCATATTTATTTCCTAATGATTACCTAAATGATTATCTAATTATATAAATATTCTACTTTAATTCATATCTCTTTGTATCATATTTTTGAAAACATTTGATACTCTACCGGCCTCATCCTGAACAATCATTCTTATTACGGCGACTTTATCATCATAAGTATTTGCCGTATCAAGCATTTCGGCAGAAATAGCTTGCTTTTTAGGTTTCAGCTTGGCCTTTATGTCTTCCAAGCTTTCGCCTTCTTGTACTTCAATTGTATCCAAATCTATATCATCATCCATTCCAGACACAACCTCACCCGCAACTCCTGCTCCTACTGGAACAAGCATTCTGCTCAATAGTGGCCTTATTACTCCAAGTGCTACAATAGCTAATATTGAAATTGTTATGAGTTGTTTTATTAGGTTTTTTATCAGAGGGATTTCATGCCATGTAACTTCTACTCCTTCAAGAGTTGATATAAAAGGAGCGCTGCTAACTGTAAGTGTATCGCCTCGCTCATCATCGATACCAACTGCGCTAGTAATTAACTGTTTAATCTCCTCAATTTTAGCATCAGCTAATGGCTGAGAAACCTCTAACCCAGTTTCAGGATCAATAACTTTAGGACTTCTCAAAAGTACAGCTGCATTAATTTTAATTATTTTTGTTGAGGGAGCCATTGTGGTAGCTATACGCTTACTCACCTCATAATTTTTGATATCGCTAGATGATCTATTTCTTATTTGTCCCTGTGAGTCTCCCGCTACAGGCGCTTGGCTTAATTCTGCCTCAGTGGGAGCAGTATTTGACACCGCACCAGGAATTCCTTTTGCTGGTAAATCTGTAGTTAAATCTAAAGTGCTTTGCTCACTCCTTAGCGCTGTACCATCGGGGTCAACTATCTCTTCGGTAATCTCACTCTTTGTGAAGTCAATATCAATATTGACTTGAGTGCTCACATTTCCTGGTCCAACAATTGGGGTCACTAGGGATGTAATACGGCTTCTGTAAATATTTTCGAGTTTCACTCTGTGTTCCAATTGTGCATCGTTTAACATACTATCTGGGTCATCTAAGGATTTTGATAAAAGTTGACCATTTTGATCAATAACAGTCACGTCTTCTTTTGTCATATTTGGAATTGATGACGATACTAAGTGAATAATGGCATTTACTTGTCCACTTGCCATTGATCTTCCGTTTGGTAGCTGTACAAATACCGAAGCGGTAGGAGGTAATTGGTTTCTCACAAAGACCGATTTTTCGGGAAGTGCTAAATGAACTCGTGCAGATATAACCCCTTCTATTTCTCTGATTGATTTTGCCAGCTCAATTTCTTGGGTTTGTTTAAGCCTCATAAGCTCTACGGACCGACTAGAGCCCATTGGTAAGTCAGTTAAAGTTGAATAACCATCAGGCGCACTACTAGGTAGCCCTTGAGCTGCTAAACTTATCCTAGACCTATGGTAATCTTCAACAGGCACCAGTATCTCTCCTGTAGTAGGGTCTAGACTAACATCGACACCCATATTCTTTAAGGCGTCCTGTACTTTTGATTTTTCCGAATCTGGCAAAGATGCATAAAGTGTTGTTCTCTCAGGTTGCTGTAAAAATGAGTAGACAAATAGTCCAAGTACTAAAACAACAATTGCAATTACAGCGGGTAATGATCTTTGAACACTAGGTTGGTTAGCTATCTGTTGAACATTAGATAGAAATTGACCAGCTTGTGGGATTAAACCAGTTCCTCGCTGTGTTTGCTGAGTACCTGTAAATTCTGTTGTATCTGCCATAATTTATACCTTTAAATTTGATTATACCGGCATGCTCATAATATCTTTATAAGCTGAAAGAACTTTATTTCTCGTATTAAGCGTCAATTGAAAACCTAGTGAAGATATCTGTTGATTAATCATTACCTTTGTTAAGTCATTCTCTATGCCAAGCTCAAAGTTCTTTGTTGTATCAGCAGCAAGTTTCTGTGCATCTGCGACGGAGTTGAGAGCTTTCTCCATTTTAGAACCAAAATTCCCTATACTCTTATCATTACCTAGCGTGCTACTTGCGCTTTCGATAATCTGCTTGTGAGTGGATAATACTTTATTTGTTATGGATCCTATCTGGGACATTTGAAACCTCAAATTGCTAGCTGTTGTGTATTTTCGTCTGTTAGAGAGTGCGTTGAAACGTTTAAAGGATTGTTGTCGATAACAATATCATTTGAACAAATTTCTTTTTCTGTGCGAAGCACTAGAGCCCTTTGCACAATATTTTCTAATTCTCTAACATTTCCTGGCCAATTATGATCTAAAAGCGTTTCTAACGCAGATGAATTTAGCCAAGGAAGCTCATCAACTGATTTACAATGTCTATACAAGAGTGCCGTTGTCAGAGGAATAATATCACTTTTCCTGTTAACTAGGTGTGATGTAGCAAGAGGAAAAACATTTAATCTGTAATAGAGGTCTTCTCTAAAAGTCCCCTTTTTTATTTCTTCAAGCATATTTCTGTTAGTAGTAGCTATCACTCTCACGTCCACGGGCAAATCTTTTTGTGAACCAATGGGGGTCACTATTTTTTCTTGCAAAACTCTTAGTATTTTCGCTTGTAGGCTAAGTGGCATTTCACTTATCTCATCTAATAGCAATGTTCCACCATCTGCAGCCCTAAAAATCCCTTTATTCGGATTAGAAGCACCTGTAAACGCTCCCTTTTCATGGCCAAATAGTATTGCCTCAAGCATATTTTCAGGTATCGCTGCGCAATTTATTCCTACAAATGGATTGTCGCTTCTTGAAGAATTATTATGGATAAACTTTGACAGTACCTCTTTACCGGTACCAGTCGGCCCATTTATAAAAACTGTAACTTCAGTTTTTGCTACCTTCTCGGCAAGTTTAACCAATTTTTTTGTGGACTCGTCTCCAGCAATAAATTGATTATTCCTTACTACCAACGTTGCAATTATCTGAAAACCGTACTCATATGAGGTGTCTTCGGCTTTATTACTTACAGGAAGATTTATACGCAAAAGTCTCCCACCTAAATCCTCTTTTAGGGAAAATGCCTCATCCTTTTGATTAACAACTACAATAGAGCTAGCTTTGTAGCCTTTCGCTACTTCTATCAAACTAGTTTGTTCTTTTAAAGAATTAGAAAATTCTTCGGAGCAAATAAAACAAACTTCAGTTATTCTAGTTGATTTATGATTGCCTTGCGTTTCGGCTTTTTCTCTTGAAAACTCAACGACTGCTTGTCGATCCTCCAGAATTTTCTTTAACTTAATTGCAGATCGTAATCCCTGTGTCTCAATTATAACATTTAACATACCTTTGGTCTCCTTTGACGCTTTGATAAAGGCAAAAAGTAAGCCAAATATTTTTTTTTGATAAATTTTACATATAAGACATTGAATTTATTGAATTTTTTTATTTATTTATTTGAATATAAGCCAGCTTCTTTTATAATAAGATTATTCAAAATTTTGACTTTTGCACTATATTTTTTTTAATGCCATGTTAACATTAGTTAAAATATTGACAAAATAGATATGTATCCATGAAGGCGATCGAAGAAATTATTTTAGGAAACTC
>CACIAQ010000072.1 GCA_902584635.1 uncultured Alphaproteobacteria bacterium | reverse complement strand
AGGTGGTAGAAAAAACACCCGAGCAATTGAAAATTGAAGAAGCTGCTGCTACTAGAAAGGCTGGTTCCTTTCAAGTAGGAATGTTAATTCTGGGAGGTTTGGTCATGGCTCTTTTAGGCCAATATGCTCCTCCAGCATTTATGCAACATTTCATAGTATTTGTTTTGTCTTGCTTCGTTGGCTTTCAGGTTATTTGGAATGTAAATCATGCACTGCACACACCATTGATGGCGGTGACCAATGCAATATCCGGTATTATTGTAGTAGGCGCACTTTTGCAGGTTGGATCACCTAATTTCGTCGTGGAAATACTTGCTAGTATTTCTGTTTTGATTGCAACAATAAACATAGTGGGAGGATTTCTTGTTACAAAAAGAATGCTCGCCATGTTTCAGAAAAGTTAAGAGGTTCTCTTATGCTAAGTACAGAGTTAGTAACAGCGGCGTATATCGGTTCAAGCGTATTATTTATCCTTTCTCTAGGTGGGCTGAGCAACCAAGAAAAAGCCAAAAGAGGAGTTTGGTATGGTATTGTGGGTATGGCTATAGCCATCTTGGCAACTGTATTAGGCCCAGAAATGAGTGTATCTAATTATTTGATTCCGAGCCTCATCGTAGGTTCAGTAATTGGATTATTTGTTGCCCAAAGAGTTCAAATGACAGGGATGCCTGAATTGGTGGCGGCCCTGCATTCTTTTGTTGGTTTAGCAGCAGTGTTTATTGGTTTAAATCAGGAAATCAACCCTACCAAAATGTATTTTGGAGCCGATAAAGTGATCCACGACACAGAAGTCTTTCTTGGTATTTTTATTGGTGCTATTACTTTCACAGGATCCGTAGTAGCGTATGGAAAGCTTGCTGGAAGTATAACTGGGAAAGCGGTTATTTTACCCGGGCGGCATCTCCTCAATATATTAATGGTTGTTGCTTGTTTAGTACTTGGTTGGATGTACCTTAACGACACGGTCTTGACGACATATCTTAAACAAACAGGGATATGGACGCTAGTAGCTATGACTATAATTGCTTTCGTTATCGGTGCGCATTTAGTTCTGGCCATTGGTGGTGCTGATATGCCAGTTGTGGTATCAATGCTAAACAGTTACTCAGGATGGGCAGCAGCAGCTACAGGTTTTATGTTAGGCAACGACCTGTTGATTGTTACTGGCGCGCTTGTTGGTTCCTCTGGAGCAATCCTTTCTTATATTATGTGTAAAGCGATGAATAGAAACTTTGTATCTGTTATTTTAGGAGGATGGGGAGGAAGTGGAGAACCATTGGCTGATATAGAGGGAGAGATGGTCGCAACTGACAATGATTCGGTTGCCAGTATACTCGAAAACGCAAAAGAGATTATTATTGTTCCAGGTTACGGAATGGCTGTTGCTCAAGCTCAATCGTCTATTTCTGAGCTTACCAAACGCCTTCGTAATAAAAGCAAAAATGTTAGATTCGCAATTCATCCCGTTGCAGGAAGATTACCTGGACATATGAATGTACTACTTGCTGAAGCAAAGGTGCCATACGACATAGTTCTCGAGATGGATGAAATAAATCAAGATTTCCCAGAAACAGATGTAGTGATAGTTATTGGTTCGAATGATATTGTTAATCCTGCTGCTCAAGACGATCCGAATAGTCCTATTGCTGGGATGCCAGTACTGGAGGTATGGAAATCTAGGGACGTCATAATCTCGAAACGCGGTAAGGGCACCGGTTATTCGGGTATAGAAAATCCTCTGTTTTACAAAGAAAATAGCAGAATGTTGTATGGAGACGCAAAAAAGTCGGTTGATGAGTTATTAACAAAGATTGGCTGACTTTTAAAAATCAGTTTTCGCTCCACCCTCTTTTTTTCTTCTTTGAACAAAATCATCTAATTCCGACGATATTTTTGAGTTAATCATCGGAGGTTCAAACTCCTCTAGTATCTGCTTCCAAACATTGTTTGCCCTTTTCTCGGTTGATATTTTCCCATCTGCTTCCCAAGCCTCATAGTTGCGCCAGTCTGATAAGATGGGTACATAAAAAGCATCCTTGTATCTTTCTTGGGTATGCGTAGCGCCGAAAAAGTGCCCGTTGTGACCTACCTCTTTTATAGCTGGGAAAGCCAATTTTTCCTCACTAGCATTAGTAATTTCAGGATCAAGATATTTTTGAAGTTGCTGAATAATCTCGCAATCAATAACAAATTTCTCATAGCTAGCTATTAATCCACCTTCTAACCAACCTGCTCCGTGATAAACCATATTTATTCCCCCAGAAATAGCTGACCATAAACTATTGGAGCTTTCCCACGTAGCCTGAGCGTCTGGAGTATTTGATGCACACGCATTCGACGCACGTAAAGGGATTTTGTAAAAGCGAGCCATTTGACCTGCAATCTGTGTTGCTCTGATATACTCAGGGGTTCCAAAGGCAGGCGCTCCACTTTTCATATCGACATTTGATGTAAAAGTCCCTAAAACACAAGGGCTTCCAGGGCTTATATATTGAAACAGTGCAATGGCAGACAATGCTTCAGCTAAAGCCTGTGCAACTGATCCGGTGATTGTAACAGGCGACATAGCACCAGCCAGTGTAAAAGGGGTCACTACTACAGGCTGATTTTTCTTTGCAAATCGCATAGCACCGTCAAGCATCGGCCAATCATGCTTCAGTGGGGAAGTAGAGTTGATGTTTGTAAAAATTCTTGGTTTCGAAAAGAATTCTTTTTCATCTAAACCAGAAGCAATCTTTGCCATTTCCATCGTGTCTTCTACTCTTTCTGGACCAAGTGAATAAGCGTGAACCACTTTGTCGGTAAGAGTGAGTTGTTCAAATAAACAATGTAAGTGTCGGATTGAGGGATGAATATCTACTGGCTCTACTGGATATCCTCCTGAGAAATGAATGCAATTGAAAAATTGGGTTAACTTTGTCAAATCTTTAAAGCTATCAAAATCCCCAGGCCTCTTTCCTCTATCTAGATCTAACACGTTTGGAGGAGAAGAAACATTTCCAAATACAATATACCGGTCTCCAATTTTGATTTTATTTTTGTGATTTCTTGGTGTGATGGAAAAATGTTGTGGAACTGTTTTCAACATATCCATAACCCATCGGCGATCCATTTTTACCTTTGATTCACTAAACTCTACTTTACATCCTGCTTTTTGAAGGATCTTGCATGCTTCTGGATTTAAAAATAGGATACCGATCTCCTCGAGAATCTTCATTGCTGTATTATGTATCGCAACCACAGCCTCTTCCTTGAGCGGCTCAACAAAATTATCAAAGTTATACGTTATCTGCCAATTTGGTTGCTTGAGCGAAAGCCTCGAGGCTCTATTTTCTTTGTTAGAGATACGTGAAGATTTTCTTCTCATTACAAATTCTCAGCAAACATTTCGTTACCCATTATAAGATATCTAACTATTTAAGGGAGTCTTTTTGAGCCACGACTCCAGTTCATCAATACTGTTAATTATAAAGGAAGTATGGGGACTTAAATCTTTTTTATTGGCAGTTCCTGACAATACCCCAAGACAAGGCATATTTATTTTATTTGCTGCGACTAAGTCATAAGTACTATCACCAATCATCAGCACTTCTTGGGACGGTAAATTTGTTTTTCTTAAAAAAGCCTCTAGTTGCCCGGGTTCTGGCTTAGAGCCATAACCACTGTCATAGCCGATTATCATATCGAAATATTGAGTTAAATTATGCTGCTCAAGATGTTTTATAGCGTTGGTTTCACTGTCATTTGTTACCAGACCGAACGTAATTGTCTCTAAGTTAGTAAACAATTTATGTAGATTAGTTAATGGTACTTGTTTTGCATCACCAGATCCCCCAAATAGACCTTCATGGATCTTCTTTTTCATTACTTGCGGAAACTTTTGGAAAATTGCATCTACAACTTCATCCACTGAACCATGCACAAAAATACTATCCCTCACGAATTTATTAGAAGCTAAGTCAAAGTTTATTGCTTTAGCCAGTTTCAGCATATCAAGATTATGTTGATTGCTGAACTTTGTGACAAAGACTTTAGCCCACTCTGACCATGATCTTTGGATATCAAATAAAGTACCATCTTTATCGAATATAATGCCTTTAATTTTTTTCATGATCTTTTAAATAGCCTATTAATTGAGTAACTAATTCTTCCCAGGAAGATGGCTCTATAGATGCTCCAGCAGCTTTAGGCATATAAGGCTTAACTAAATCACAAACCGAAAAATGGACACACACCGTTTGCTGATTGTCATTATATACGCTTTCCACCTGATAAGGATTGTCATCAATAAAAAAGGACTGGGCTTTGTGGTTTTTCAGAATTTCCTTCACAGCAGGTCCCTTCATTCCTTCATTACTTATAAGTGGGTAATCCATATTGAGGCTTTTAAGGTTAGCTACCCTATCATCATGAACGGAATGGGGTACATTACTCAAAATTATAATCTGGGCATATGCTTGGAGTTTCTTTAGTGCTTGGGGAGCTCCTTTTGCAGCTGGTTGACTTTTCGTTTCCTCATTTATAAAACCCCATACCAGATCCTTTGCTGTAT
>CACIAQ010000071.1 GCA_902584635.1 uncultured Alphaproteobacteria bacterium | reverse complement strand
TTCATTATAAAATAATTTTATATATCATATCTTACTTATTTTTATTAATCATAGATAGGATAAACAAATGGCTGCTAATGAAAAAATCAACCTAAGAGTTGGGGAGTTAATTGACAAATATTCGAATCCTTCAAATAATGTTGAGCAACTGCTCTGTGATCAGTATCCCCCTAATAAATTAGCCTATAAAATAATAAATGAAAAGATGGAGGAATATGATCTTTTCTATGGAGAGTTGAAAACGCAGTCTACTTTGATAGCGAATGGATTAACAAAAAGAGGTATTGGAAAAGGAGATAGAATTGCTACTTTGATGGGAAAAAGTAAAGAGTATCTCATTACTCTATTAGCTATCTGGAGAACAGGTGCTGTACACGTTCCATTATTTACTGCGTTCTCTACACAAGCAATTACGCTTAGAGTAAATGGAAGCAATGCTAAAATAGTCTTCTGTGACCAGAAACAGCAGTCGAAACTTAAACCATCAGATGACTTCATGCTTCATAGTAAGCTCGATGTTATTACGACAGCAAGCTTTGATCAAACACCAAATTGGGCAGAAAGATGGGAGGATTTACTAGAGAAAAACGGTCCGATTAAGGAAAGAGTGAACTTGGATCCAGACGCTGCAATTATTCATATATTTACGTCTGGTACTACTGGAGAACCAAAAGGTGTTAGTCTACCTGTAAAAGCTCTTGCATGTATAGAAGCATATGCGGAATTTGCCTATGATCTTAGACATACTGATATCTTTTGGAATGCTGCTGATCCTGGTTGGGCCTATGGATTATACTGCGGTATTCTTGCGACTTTAACTACTGGGACACCTGCAATCTTATTTGAAGGTAGCTTCAGCGCCAGATCGACCATTGATATAATAGAGAAGCATGGAGTTACAAATTTTGCGGCCGCGCCAACAGTCTATCGATCACTCCGTGCTGATGGGGTGGAATTTTCTGCCGGACATAAACTACGATGTCTTTCTAGTGCGGGAGAACCTTTGACCCCGGAGATCAACGAATGGGCCCAGTCTTTCTTTGGACTTTCTGTACATGACCATTATGGACAGACTGAAACTAGTATGGTTATTAATAATCATCATCATCCAGAGCTTAAAACAAAATTACGTGATGGCTCAATGGGTAAAGTGATGCCAGGGTGGTCAGCTACTGTCTTGAAAAATAATGAAGATTCGCCAGAGAAGCCAGGGGCTCCCGGTCGTGTTGCCTTGATTGTTAACGAGAGCCCTTTTTCTTGGTTTGCAGGTTATATTGGAAATCCAAAAAAAAGTGCTGAAAAGTTTTCCAAGGACGGAAAATATTATTTAACTGGTGATACTGGATCAATTGATGAAAATGGTTATTTCTACTTTTCCACAAGAGACGACGATGTAATTATTATGGCTGGCTATAGAATTGGGCCATTCGAAGTTGAGTCAGCTCTAAGTACTCATGAAGCAGTGGCAGAGTGCGCCGTGATTGCGACACCAGACAAGGTTAGAGGCGAAGTAATTGAGGCTTTTGTTGTGTTAATGCCTAGAACAAGCAAAAGTGACCAACTTACTGAAGAGCTTCAAAAGTGGGTCAAAACAAATTTTGCGGCTCACGCCTATCCTAGGCATATAACTTACGTTGAAGAATTACCAAAGACGCCCAGTGGGAAAATACAACGCTTTGTGCTTCGAGAACAACGCAAAAGCGAAATATCAAGGGAGCTGAACAATGGATAAGATTAATGATGTAAATAATTTAGATAAAATGATTAGTAAAATTGTTAGGGAGAGATCCTCAAAAAGGAATTTTCTTCCAGATGTTGTAAGCATTGATATTGTTAAGGAAATAATTAGAGATGCGTCAAGAGCTCCTTCTGGTACTAACACTCAGCCCTGGAAGGTTACATGTGTAACAGGGGAAACAAAGAAAAAATTGACAAATGCAGTTTTAGAGGCAGCAGAGACAGGTAATACTAATCTTGAATATGAATACATGCCAGCAAAGCTAAAAGAACCTTACATTTCGAGGAAAAGGGCAGTTGGATATGCACTCTATGAACTTTATGGAGTGAAAAGAGATGATTATCCTGCAAGGAAAGCTGCTGGGTTACGTAACTTCGAATTTTTTGGTGCGCCAATCGGACTTTTTTTCCGGATGGATCGAGAGCTTTTATACGGTTCCTGGTTAGATGTTGGGATGTTTATGCAGAATATTATGATACTTGCTAGGGGTAAAGGTCTAGAAACGTGTCCTCAACAAGCATGGTGTGAGTTTGGGCCTATAGTTCACAAAGTACTTGGTGTTCCTGATAATGAAATAATAATTTCAGGAATGTCTATGGGATATGCTGCAAAAGCGCCTGAAAATACATTAGTGAGCGAACGCGTGGCTGTGGATGACTTCACAACCTTTCTTAATTAATATTTATTAAATGTCTTATTTAGGACGCATAATCAGACCCTATTCGGGCAAGTCTTCGTTTTAGCGCAGTAAACTCCATTTCTCCTAGTTTTGACCCAAAACCTTTCATTGCCTGCTGATGTACCAAGTCTTGAACTTCCGACCTGGGTAAACTGACCTTTTTACCTGCCTGTGCAGCTATCTGTATTTTGCAAGCTTGCTCTAAATAATACATCATAATGAAGGCTTCAGGTATTGTTCGGCCACATGTGAGCAAGCCGTGATTTTTTAAAATGAGTAATTGTTTATTTTTTCCTAGATCTTCAACCAACCTTTTTTGCTCGTCTAAATTCAAAGCTAGTCCTTCATATTCATGATACCCGATCAAATCTTTATACAAAAGCCCTGTTTGGCTCAGAGACAATAGCCCTTCTTCTTGACATGACACGCCAACGCCGGCGGATGTGTGTGTATGAATAACACAATGCATATCGGGCCTCTCTCTATGGATACATGAATGTATGACAAACCCCGCGGGATTTATTTTATCCTCTGTCTTAGAAATTATATTTCCATCTAAATCAACTTTTACGAGATTTGAGGCAGTTATTTCCTCGTAAAGTAATCCGAATGGATTCAGAAGGAAATGTTCATCAGGCCCCGGGACCCTAGCAGAAATATGGTTGTAAATTAAGTCATCCATGCCAAAGTGTGCCATTAGTCTGTAACAAGCTGCCAGATCTACTCGAGTATGCCATTCCTCTGTTGTCATAGATCCATTTTTTACTAGTGGTGGTAAGTTCTCATTCATATCATTTCTCCTACTCTAAATTGCCTTCTAATTGTCGCATACAACACTTAAAAGTATACAACAATTCTTACTAAATCTCTTATTTACTGGATCTTAAATATTCAATATTTGTACTTTAAATAAATAAAAGTGACAGTTTTTTGTAAAGAAAAAATTTTGTAGTTCCCTCAATGTCTTTTAATTAAATAATACTAATTCCATTTAAAAATTAGTTTTTCGAACCCAATATCAATACCCAATTTTTATGTTCTTTTTCCCACGAGACCTTGCATATTCGTTTTAAAAATTATACTATTTGTCTTTTAAAGCTCTGCTTTAATTTAGATTTCAAAAACAGTGCGAGGGGGTAGTTTTGAAGTTACATGAAGCTTATTTACAAGAAATAACAGAACGTGCAAAACTAGGACTTGGTCCTAAGCCTATTGATCAAGGAAATCTATTAGAAGACATTATAGATATAATTTTGAGGACAAAGTCTTCTAGTAGAGATGATGCTGTAAAGCATTTCATATACAATGTATTGCCTGGCACCACGAGCGCCGCATCAGTCAAAGCAAAGTTTTTAAAGAGACTTATTCTGAAGGAGGATAATGTCGAGGAAATCGATCAAAAACTTGCTTTTGACTTACTATCACACATGAAAGGTGGGCCATCTGTAGAGGTTCTTTTAGACCTAGCCTTTCATGAAGATACTAAAATTGCAGAAAAAGCTGCTAACGTGCTAAAAACGCAGGTTTTTCTTTATGAAGCAGATACAAACAGGCTAGAGGAAAAATATAATGCTGGCAACAAAATAGCTGAAGATATATTAGCAAGTTATTCTGAGGCAGAGTTTTTTACAAAGTTAAATCCAATTCCAGAAAAAATAAAAGTCGTTACCTACGTTGCTGCAGAAGGCGATATTTCTACTGACCTACTGTCACCTGGTAATCAGGCCCATTCTCGTTCAGATAGAGAACTTCACGGACAGTGTTTTATATCTAAAAAGGCTCAGGATGAAATCTCTCAGCTTAAGTTAGCCCATCCTGACAAAAGTGTCATGCTTGTTGCTGAAAAAGGCACAATGGGAGTTGGATCATCAAGGATGTCTGGTGTAAATAATGTGGCGCTTTGGACAGGTAAGAAGGCTAGCCCTTACATTCCTTATGTAAACATAGCTCCTATTGTTGCTGGAACAAATGGTATATCGCCGATTTTTCTAACAACTGTTGGAGTGACAGGGGGTATTGGAATAGATTTGAAAAATTGGGTTAAAAAGAAAGATTATGATGGAAATATTATTTTAAATAATGATGGTGAGCCTATTTTAGAGCAATTATATTCTGTCGAAACAGGAACGGAACTTACCATTAACACCAAAACAAAGAAGCTTTACAATAAAGAAGAAACTAAGGAATTGGTAGATGTGAGCTCATCCTTCACCAGGCAAAAGGTAGAATTT
>CACIAQ010000070.1 GCA_902584635.1 uncultured Alphaproteobacteria bacterium | reverse complement strand
ATGTCATTCAGATGAAGGCGAATGACAATTACCGCGATCCAAGCAAGCCTGCTTTTGCAACCGTAACTTTTAAAGGTGGTGGAGATGCAACAGCTGCAGGCAGATCAGTACTTGAAACAGGTGAGTTCGATTATGCTTGGAATCTACAATTAGCACCTGAAGTTATTGCTAATATGGAAAAAGCTGGAAAAGGTATCGCAATTGCCGGCTTTGGACCATTGGTTGAGAGATTGGAAATGAATTTAACAGACCCATCTCCAGATTTAGACGCAAATACTAGAGCTACGAGGAAGGCTCCCCATCCATTTCTAACAGATATCAACGTTCGTAAAGCGCTCTCGATGGCAATAGATAGACCGTTACTAGTAGAAATAGGGTATGGCAAAGCCGGAGATGTTACTTGTGATCTTGTTCCTGCTCCAGATTTGTACGCTGCAAAAAATGATTATTGTATGAAACAGGATATCGCTGGAGCCAATGCTTTGCTAGAAAGCGCTGGATGGAAAAAAGGTTCGGATGGTATTAGAGCTAAGGATGGTGTAAAATTATCTATTCTCTATCAAACATCTACTAACGCCGTAAGACAAGACTTCCAAGCTCTAATTAAAGACTGGTGGCAGCAAATTGGTGTTGAAACTGAGTTGAGGAATCTAAACGCATCGGTTTTTTTTGGAGGGGACCCTGGTTCACCAGATACGTTCCAAAAATTCTATGCTGATGTGGAAATGTATGCAAATACATTTGATGGTACGGACCCTCAAAATTACCTTTCCATGTATAGATGTGGTAACGAGCCAAAGCCAGAAAGCCAATGGCAGGGTGAGAATATCAATAGATATTGCGATCCAACCTATGACGCGTTGTTAGATGAGTTGTCCTCTACCGGAGACCTCAAGAAAAGAGGAGAGATCGGAATTAAGCTCAACAATATGTTGACTAAGGATAGCTACACAATTGTTCCTTTGGTACATAGAGGAAGAGTTTCAGCTCATGCCAAATCCCTTGGCGGAGTTGTGTTGAACACATGGGACTCCGAACTCTGGAATGTTGCCGATTGGTACCGAATTAAATAAATTTGTAAGGGCGCAACTCAAGGGTTGCGCCCTTATCCCTTAAACTTCAGCATAAAATTAAAATGCTCAGCTTCATTTTGAGACGTTTATTAATTTCGATCCCAACGCTGATTATTATCAGTTTGGTCATTTTTCTGTTGCTCAACTTAGCGCCTAACGATCCTATGGCTCAAGTACCGTTAACCGTTCCTCCAGAAGTAAAGCAAAAAATGAGGGAGGCATTAGGGCTTGGACAGCCCCTCTACATTCAATTTTTAAAATGGCTAATCCAATTTTTTTGGATTGAACCTCAAGTATTTATAGACTATCTTTTCGATACGAACTTTGCTGAAGGTAAACAAAGAGTAATTAGTTGGCAAACTCGTAGTCCTGTAATGGATATAATTGTTCAACGAATGCCCCAAACACTATGGGTTGTTGGAATGTCTTATGTTGTAGGTATTTTAATCGCTATTCCCATAGGAATATATTCGGCTTACAAACAATACTCAGTTTTTGATCAGGTCGGTACTTTCGTTACTATGATCGGTTATTCAGTCCCACCGTTTTTCACTGGAGTATTTGTCATAGTGATTTTTTCTGTCCAATTAGGGTGGTTGCCATCAATTTATGACACAACACACTCTGTGGTCGATTGGGAAACATTCAAGACTCAATTAAAACAAATGGTCATGCCAGTTATGGTTTTAGCACTTCAAACAACAGCCATGATAAACAGATTTATGCGAGCAACCATGCTCGATAATTTAAATCAAGATTATGTGAGAACTGCAAGGGCAAAGGGCCTAAGTGAGTGGACTGTGGTGATGGTCCATGTATTGAGGAATTCCATGATTCCAGTAATAACAGTAATCGCTTTAAACGTGCCCGCAATTTTTGGTGGAGCAATAATTACAGAACAAGTGTTTAAGGTAAATGGTATAGGCCAACAATTAATTGGCGCAATTTATGCCAACGACCTACCAACGGTCCAAACGATTACATTTATGTTTGCCGTATTAATAGTGCTTTTCAACTTATTAGCTGACATCATTTATGGGATACTTGATCCAAGGATACGCTATGACTGATAACAACAATATCACTGTAAAGCCACGCAGTAAGGTTAGAGATGTTTGGGATCAGTTCAAGAGCCACAAAGGCGCTCTTCTGGGAGCGATAATATTCTTCTCAATTGTTTCGCTAGTAATGATTGGACCATTTCTTTGGCCCTTTGACGCAAATCAAATAGATATTCGATCTCGGAACCAAGGTCCCAGCTTATTGCATCCATTTGGAACCGATCAATTAGGTAGGGATACCTTGGCAAGAATGATGGCAGGGGGGCGTACATCGATTGCAGTAGGATTAGCAGCAATGGCCCTGTCTTTGTTTTTTGGAAGTTTCATAGGAGTGACTGCCGGTTTTTATAAAAAATTGGATGGCATTCTTATGCGAATTACTGACTTATTTCTTTCTTTACCCCTACTTCCACTCCTTCTAGTGATGATGCTCTTATTTAGAGAGCCCCTCAGCGAGGCGTACGGTCCCGAGAGAGGAATGTTTGTTTTAATTGTGGTTTCCATTGGTATCACGAGTTGGATGCCTACAGCTAGAATCGTAAGGGCTGAAGTTCTGGCACTCAAAGAAAGGGAGTTTGTCTTAGCAGCCAAAGCAAGTGGTACTTCAGATACTTTGATTATTTTAAGGCATATAATGCCAAATGTCTTATCCCCTATAATGGTATCAGCGACCCTCGGAATTGCTAATGGTATCATTACGGAAAGTGCATTATCCTTTTTAGGTTTAGGTTTTCCTCCCGATTTTCCAACATGGGGCCGGCTTTTAAATGACGCTGTTGACTATATACAACAATACCCTGAAAGGGTTTTTTGGCCAGGCCTTGCAATTTCGCTGACGGTTTTAAGTATCAATTATCTCGGTGACGGACTCAGAGATGCCCTCGACCCTAGAATGAGAAAAAGATGATTTTTTAAAAATATTTAGGCCTTTTTTACACATCTCGTCATTAAAAAATCTTGCCTGAGAAAATTGTTCGAAAAATAGTTTTCAATTAATTCTAACGCTGAATTGCGAAGATTACTTAATTTAATTGGATCATCGGCTAAGGCTTTTACGAGATTGGCTAATGGACCTGCATTTTTTTCGAACAATTTGAGCATGTGTGCTGGGCTCATGGTTGGCGCAAACATAGCATCTCTCCCAAATTCAATCTGATCAAAGCGATCTTTTAACCTGTTTTCTATCATTGCCATATCTCCCCATAAAACTGGTGAGGCAACTTCAGGGGGAAGAGGTTGCGAAAAACTTTCAATAAGCTTAAAAAACTTACCCATAAATAACTCCTTTGGCCATGTAGAAAATGCCAAAATACCCCTAGGTTTCAAGACTCTTGTCAATTCTTTTACAACAACTAATGGTCTTGGAGCAAACATATGGCCATATTGGCTTAGTATGATATCAAACTCATTTGCGTTATAGGGTAGAAACTCTGCATCACCTTCAACAAATTTTGCCTTCAGTCCCATTATTTTTGAATTTTCATTTGCCCTACTAATTAACTCTGGTGTTAGATCAATACCCTCGGCATCTAATCCTTGTCTTGATGCAGTCAAAGCAACTACTCCTGTGCCACAAGCAACATCCAATAATTTCATTCCTTTTCTTGCGCCACTAAATTGTAAAAGTTTTGGGGCTGCTGTACTTGTTAACGCCTCAAAAGAAGTGAATGATGCCCATCCTACCTTAGCTTTTTCTTTCAGTTGTTCAATTTTAGTCATTTAGCCTCGCATACTTTGGTTCTCTAAAATATTAACATCTTGATTAAACGATTCACTATTTAATTTTCAGCTATGCATTTATTCGATAGCCGAATACCAAAAATATCAATAGTAGTTTATAATTAAACTAAATATATATTTTGCAACAAGGAATTTAGTTCATAATTAAACTATTTAAGGAGGCCAAGATGGCAGTAACAAAGATAACAACAACTAATCTTACGTTTATAGAAAAAGTAAGCCATATATTTATTGGAACTTACTTCGCAACATTGGACAGAGTAAAAAAAAGAAGGGAGTATCTAAAGACCATTAGAGAACTTGAAAAAATGTCTAATAGAGACTTAGCCGATATAGGTTTTAGCAGAGCCGAAATAAAAGCAAGAGCTCTAAAGAGCATCTACAAGGTTAACATTTAGTATTAGATAGAGAATCCAATTAACAAAATAAAAGGATCCTAGCCAACAACTTCACCCAACATCATAATTGGACTGGTATTGTAGTAGTTACCTATATCTTTGAATACTGGGCCTCCCTTTTTCATTGCAGCTCTCATCTCGTCACCATTTTCAAAAATTAAGGTGGCGATCGCATAATACGGGGAAGGAACATCCTTACCTCCTGACGTTCCTTTTGTCACAATCATTTGCTGAATATGCTCTGACCAGTTTTCCTTGATTAAAGCCAAATGATTTTTTACATAATAGTCAAGGTCAAAGTTCGTATCATCATTTATCGGATAAGCCACTTGCATTGATACCGCCATTTTTACCTCCTTTAGTTATTTATATGAAGAAGCTCTAA
>CACIAQ010000069.1 GCA_902584635.1 uncultured Alphaproteobacteria bacterium | reverse complement strand
CATTTTTACACCTCTGATATTATACTAATCTGATTTGAAAAATTTTGTAACTATTTCAAAAAATTTTGTAGGTTGTTCAACATGAACCCAGTGCCCAGCTTTATTCACCGGAACCAACTCACTGGATGGGAAATTTTGTCTAATTATATCACTATGCTCTGCCACACCATAATCAGATAAATCACCATATACGAAAAGAGAATTTGTATTAGAGATGCTACTTATAGTTGGAAACTCACTGATAGCATCAGCATTTGATAGCAGCGAGGACAGGTTAACGCGCCAATAAAAATTTTTTCTACCGTCTAGCTTTAAGTTCTGCATAAGGAAAGACCTTAAACTTTTATCTTCAAAATATTTAGAAAGTTTTAAGTCGATTTGAGACCTGGATTTGAAACTGTCAAGGTCAAGCTGAGACAAAACTTTTAAGTAATTTTCAAAATTCGGTGGATAAGTTACTGGAGCTATGTCAACTACAACTAATTTCGAAACATAACCTTTATAAACTTTATCTAAAACCATTGCAGCCTTCCCACCCATTGAATGGCCAACCAAATATGTCTTTTGTATACCATGGTCTTCTAGAAAATCTTTTATATCCTCTGCTAAGTCAAAATAAGTATGCTCATCATTCCATTCCGATTCTCCATGGTTCCTTTGATCAACAAGCCATACGTTAAAACCAAGATTAGAGAGAGATTTTCCAAAACCAAACCAATTCCGTTTTGATCCTAACAGCCCATGCAAAATAACGACATTGTTCGCATTACTCTCTCCAAATCGATTAAATGCTAATCGCATATGATTTTACCAAATAGAGTGATATATATCGTACGCGTCTTTCTCAGTAACCTCTCTTGGGTTATTTACCAACAATCTTGTTTGCTTCATTGCGTCTTTAGCCATGGAAGTACAAGCGTTCTCAGGAATTGACACATCACGTAATTTTTGGGGAAGGCCCAAATCTTTAGATAAAGTGCTCAGATTTTCTATAAAAAGCGATGCATTTGTTTGGTTATTATTTCCTATCTCTTCATTTGGAAAAAGAAAAGGGAATAGCTCAGCATATTTTTTTGAGGCCCACGCATCTACCGCGTTAAATCGTAGTACGCCAGGGAGAACAAGCGCATTCGATAATCCATGAGTTATATGGAAACTACCACCAAGTGGATAAGCTAAAGCATGAACAGCGGCTACAGGAGAGTTTGCAAAAGCCATTCCAGCTAACATTGATCCAAGCAACATTTTTCCTCTAGCGTTTAAATTTTTTGGCTCTGATACAGAAAGTTTGATAGAACTCCCCAAGAGAACCAATGCCTCTTTTGCAAGAATTCTCGACATAGGATTGTTGTTTTGATTTTTTGAGGCATATGCCTCAATAGCATGTACCATAGCATCAATACCCGTGGCTGCAGTAGTAGCTGGAGGTAATCCTAACGTTAGAACAGGATCTAATACCGCAAAATCTGGAAGAATAATAGGCGAAGAAACTCCTCTTTTTTCATCACCATCTACAGTGATAATTGAAACGGGGGTTACCTCGGAACCTGTTCCTGCGGTAGTGGGAATTAAACATAGAGGTAACCGTGGGCCGATTGCATTCGCTACACCCCATGCACTTTCTAAGTCCTCTCCTGACCCTAATACTAGCGCTGATAGTTTTGCAACATCCATAGAAGAGCCTCCTCCAAACCCAAGGACCCCAGTACACGCTATTTCTTTTCCAAACTTAATCGCTTTTTCCAGCGTTTTTAATGAAGGATCCGCCTCTACATCATCAAATATATTTACTTTGGCACCATGCTTCTCAAGGTTTCTTAACAAGTCTTCATAAAGTCCTAAATCAGATAATCCTTTATCAGTTACAAGAAGAATTCTATTTCCCATCAATTTTGCATAAGAACCAGCATCTTTCGCTACGTTTGGACCATAAATAATTCTAGGAGTAGAATTAAAATTAAATGAGGTGATTTCTTTAATCATGGTAAACCTTTCTAATCTTGTTTAATTATATTTTACACAACATAAAATGTGTGTTCTAAGTTTGAATAGATAGATAAACGCTGTCAATCACAGAAATTTCTGGAAGGAAAGGACACCACTTATGTCACAAAAAAAAAGAGTAGTTCTCGCTTTCTCTGGTGGACTTGACACCTCAGTTATATTGAAATGGCTTCAAACTGATTTGGACTATGAAGTAGTATGTTTTACGGCAGACCTCGGGCAGGGCGAAGAACTAGAGGCCGCTCGTGATAAAGCACTCTTGCTCGGGATTAAACCAGAACACATTTTTATTGAGGATCTTACGGAAGAATTTGTAAAAGATTTTGTTTTCCCAATGTTTAGATGCAATACCGTTTACGAAGGTCAATACTTATTAGGAACATCTATAGCAAGGCCACTGATCTCGAAGAGATTGATAGAGATTGCTGATACTGTAGGTGCTGACGCAATAAGTCATGGAGCTACTGGAAAAGGAAATGACCAGGTTCGCTTTGAATTAGCAGCATACTCTCTTAATCCAGATATAAAGATAATTGCTCCCTGGAGACAATGGGATCTCACTAGTAGAACAAAATTAATAGATTTTGCCAAGAAACATCAAATCCCTATAGCAGTGAATAAAGTAGGTGAATCCCCTTTCTCAGTAGATGCTAATTTATTACATACATCATCAGAAGGTTTGATACTTGAAGACCCGGCAGATGAAGCGCCAGAGTATGTTTTCCAGAGAACAAATAATCCAGAAACAGCACCTGATAATCCTGTCTATTTAAGCATCAGCTTTTATAACGGAGATCCAATAAAGATAGATGGCAAAGACTACTCACCTGCAAATTTACTTAAAAAACTAAATGAATTCGGTAAACTTCATGGGATAGGAAGGCTAGACTTAGTTGAGAATAGGTTTGTAGGCATGAAATCAAGAGGGGTTTATGAAACTCCAGGAGGAACTATTCTTTTACAAGCTCACAGAGCAATTGAGAGTCTGACCCTCGATAGTGGGTCTGCGCATCTCAAAGATGAAATAATGCCAAGATATGCTGAGTTTATTTATAATGGTCTTTGGTTTACCCCGGAAAGAGACCTCTTACAGACATTAATTGATAAAAGTCAAAATAATGTTGAGGGAACTGTAAGGCTTAAGCTATATAAGGGAACTGTGTCCGTTGTAAGTAGATCCTCTTCAAAAAGCTTATATTCAAAGCAACTTGTAACTTTCGAAGATGATGAGGGTTACTACAACCAAAGTGATGCTGAGGGATTTATAAAGCTAAACGCCCTTCGTTTACGCGAATTAGCACGAAGAGATAAAAAAGATTAATAAAAACTTCCGATGTTATTTCTTATTATTATCTGCAGTGCCAAGATTGCTATAAAAACAATTAAAGGAGCAAAATCAAAAGAACCAGTATAGGGCATCCGACGCCTAATCGGACCATATAAAGGCTCTAAAATTTGATTTATGCCATGCCAAATCTGGTTGATGAGTGGTTGGTGTATATTGAGAATATTAAAATTAATGAGCCAACTTAGAACGATCTGAGCTATAATGATATACTTCAACACATTAAGTAGCATATAGACAATTTGGAGCAACGAGACCAAGATAACCTCCTGTGAAAGTTATATTACATTGTAAAGATAATTAATAATTAATAAAATAAAAGAACAAAAAATGAATGACAGGCCATAAATGCAAAATAAATTAAAGGTTTACTCATGGATGCTGTTCGATTGGGCTTGCCAACCTATACATACATTGATTGCCACTTTTATATTTGGTCCTTATTTTGTGCAGGCGGTAGTAGAAAATCCAGTTGAAGGTCAGGCATTAATTGGAATGGCCGTTACAGTTTCTGGAGTGTTTGTGGCTATCTTTTCACCAATTTTAGGCGCGGTAGCTGATCAAACTCAGAAAAGGAAGCCCTGGATCCTTATGTTTTCTATTTTCTTTATGATCTCCACTTTTTCATTATGGTACGCAGAACCAAACCTTGAAAATACCTTCTGGGTATTATTGGCTTATACAGTCGGTTTTATCGCAGCCGACTTTTCAACAGTTTTCACTAACGCAATGATGCCCAGTCTTGAAAAACCAGAAAAGCTTGGCAAGCTGTCAGGAGCAGGCTGGGGCCTAGGTTATCTAGGTGGCTTAGTCTCCCTGGTCATTATGTTGGCCTTATTCGTTGAACAAGACAACGGCCTCACATTACTGGGAAACAATCCGGCACTCGGTCTAGACCCTAGTGAAAGAGAGGGAACGAGGATTGTAGGACCATTGACAGCTCTTTGGTATGTTGTCTTTATGATACCATTTTTTGTATTTGTTCCTGACGTAAAAATGGTGACACCATCACAACTGAATGTAGCAAAAGCAATTAGAAATTTATTTTCAAATATTATGAACTTAAGAAATCAACCGTCTTTAGGTTGGTTTTTAGTAGCTTCAATGTTCTATAGAGATGCTATGAATGGAATTTTTTTCTTTGGTGGCATTTATGCTGCAGGTGTCCTTGAGATGAACACCGTGCAACTGGGTATTTTTGGAATTTTGGCAGCAGCAACTGGCACAATTGGTGCATATTTGGGTGGGGCTTTAGACAGTAAGTATGGATCTAAATTTTGTATCAGCATCATGCTTGGAGGGCTCCTTATTGTAATACTGGTGATATTCGGTTTAAGTAGATCTGAATTTTACGGATTTCCAATGGACCCAAAATCAAATACACCAGATATTATTTTTTATATAGCGGGGGGCTTACTTGGGTTTGTTAGTGGGCCAATACAATCTGCTTCACGCACATTACTCATTTTCTTGGTTGAGGAAAAACAAATAACTGAAAGCTTTGGACTCTATGCTCTCGTAGGTAGAGCAACCGCATTTTTAGCTCCAGCCCTTATTACTTGGTTTACTTTGGCAAGTGGCTCACAGCAAATTGGCTTATTA
>CACIAQ010000068.1 GCA_902584635.1 uncultured Alphaproteobacteria bacterium | reverse complement strand
TAGACGTTATGTTGACATTGAGGGGCTTGGCTCCACAATACTGTGCCATGAAATTTGCAGCAGCAGTATATCCCATAAGAGAAAAGCTTGCCTTGAGGCTAGAATTATCTTTGTTTCTTGCAATTAGCTTTGCTGAGTTAGCTTTTGAAAGGGCTATATCTAAAGATTCGGTATTATTTTGTGAATTGAATATACTGCCTTCAAATTCTTTTTTGGGAGACCAAAATTGATACTTTACTTTGCCGACTTCCATCAAAAAATATTGACCTGGAGGATACCCACTATCATTGTCAACTACAAAGAATATATCTTTTTCACCAGGAAATATTTGTCTAAATAGCGACAATTTACCTTTATTGTTAAATGAATTAGTTACCGCGAAACAAGTGTCTTTGTTGCTGTTGGAATAAACATGCCATGAATTGAAGGACTTAATTAGACTTGCTGATTGAGCAAGTACACCTTGTGTTAATCCAAGAATAAATGCTGAAATAAATAACAAAGAACGCAACATAAAAATTCACAATCTATAGAATTAACTTAAAATATTTATCGTAAGATTTTACTCTTAAATAAGGTCAATAAAAATATTTTTTTTGCAAGAATATACAGCTAGTCATAAGTATATCTTTCAACTTAATTTCGTATTATTTTTTTATTTCACAAGCTAATCTCTATAATTCTCTATGCATCCATAAAATATTTCTATCAAGCCATTGCGAATGTTCTCTATCTTCCGCTGCCATTTCATCCGTTCGAGGCGTTCCATCATCTTCAAACAATCGTGGTGGCTCAATGATAATTTCACTACTAACTGGAATATCTTCACCAAATCTTGAATAAAAAGCTCTGCGCATCATTTCTTCCAAGTCTGAAGCATATTGTTGCCGCATAATAAAACTATCATGGATTGGTAAAGCAGGTGTTTTGTTATCAGTGGTCTGTAATAAAATATTTTCAACTATCTGGCTGTCTTCGAATTGCATAGCGTTGCCGGTGCCTTGAAAGAACAAAGAGGCTATGGGCTTGTGTGCTGTTAAAATCCTTTCTCTTAAATCTATCCAACTTATATCTATTTTATCTATATCAATGTTTTCAGGACGGGCCCGCAACTGCGTATCGGCTTGTATCATCGCATTAAAGGCTTGTTTAACGAGGTCTCTATGCTCTCCATCAAGTACGCGACTGTAAGCATCTTCTTCGCCCATCTTTTTATTCATAGAATAGTAGAGCATGTGTGGATTTAATTGAGAGTAGTCGTATTCCGAAGTAAAGCCTTCATCGATTGTAATGTAAGGTCTATATTCCTTTGGTACATTCTGCCACCACCCACGATAAAAACGCCCACCCTTTTTAAAGGAACCTTGCGTAAATATTCGGTAGAGAAAACGTTTGGATAAATCTATCGGTAACGTCGTTTTATCTCTCTCAAGTCGGGCCGCCAGCTTTAAAACTTCTACGTCTTTAATTCTTAAATCAAACCAATGAAGTGCGTATTCACTGTTTATTTTGATTAAGTTCTTTCTGTATTCAGTAGTTTTGGGTGTATCCACATAGTCAATTAATCGCTTCTGTCCATCTATCGTATTGCGAAGAAGTACAAATTCTTCTTCCTTAAAATTTGGCTTCAATGTTATAGCAGGATGACCGGCCAGTTCATTCATTTTTTCTAATAATTCATCAGTGGCTACAAACCTTGTAAGCTCTCCTGTAAGAGTCTCTGAGTCGTAGTAACCTTCTCTGGTTATCTCAATCAAACGGAGATTCAATAGGCCCTCAAAAGCCGCTATAACCTGTCTATAGGTTAAATTAGAGTCTCTATAACGCTCTGGTTGGTCAGAATAAAATCCAGCCCTTTTATTTATTGAACATTCTCTAAAGGGAATACTTTTTGATGCTTTCCAAAGGTCAGTGAGAATATATCTTACTGCATACTCAAAGTGGTGCTGAGCATCATCTCTTCTATTTCTCTGACGTTCCTCTCTCTGTGAAATGTCGGAGATTATTTCTTTAATAAATTGTTCGAACATTCCTTATCGTTACTAGTATAGAGTAAGTGGCCCCCTGTGGTACCTAACACGAACATGTATAGCTTTAATAAAAGTAATTTACATGAAGAATACGTTTTTAAAATCCTAATCTATTGGCGAGGTCATATATAACTATCTACATACCCCCCTATGGCCCATGCCTACCCTAGCTAGAATTAAATAAGTAGATAATCAAAGCACCTAACTGCATTGCTATAATTAATAACAAAGGTATTACGATAAAGACTAAGTATGTTCCTAGTCTTCTAGTCTCTTCTCCACCTTGTGAGTGTATATATCAATTATCTCAACAGCTTTCTCAGTACCCACTATTTCCCCCATCATTACACGCTGATAGAAATAGCAAAGCTAATATGGACATCGTTGTTAGCTTATATTTTATCATGGTCTTTATTCCTTTCTGTGACTTTGAGACTCAACACTTGAATATAGTATGTGAGAAGTAATAAACGAACCCTATTCAGTAATAAGCTCCTACCTCACTAACGAAAAGAAAAGTAGTTAACACTCGTTTATGATTAAGAAAGGTTTTATCTAAACCAATCATTGATTTATAAAACTTTTTAGCTCTTTCTATTAGTTGCTAAAAACGCTGTTAGTTAGTTTACCAGTTTCTACAGAAACAAGGTATGTTGTTAAAGCCAATGTAAAAATTTAAGGAAAATTAACTATGAGAAAACTTCTACTACTAACATCAATACTTACTATCATCTTGTCATCTTTTAGCTTTGCAAAGACATACTCAATAAAGAAAGAGAAAGAAGGAAAGTGGGTTCGTCTATCACCTGCGAGTGTTGAAGTTATATTAACAAAAGGGAAAGTATTTCAATCAAATGGCTCAGGACCTGCATTTTCTAACATTATGATTTATGACAAAAAGGTTTTCTACTGCAACACACTTATTAAATCTAAAATGAGTCTCGGTGATATCACCAATACTGGCGTAAGCTATTGTCATACCTGGGTAAGCGAAGATAAAGAGTAGCCAAATTACTTGTAAAAGCAACAACACCTACTACATATAAAGTATGATAATATTCGTAGCAACACTAGCCACAATCCTGCTTGTAACAAAGCTGGGAGCAAAGCCAAAGCGTGTTAGGGTGAAGGCAAAGACGAAAAGTTAAAGCAAAGATTCAAGCGTGATTATGCACAGCGTTCCAGTAAGCAAGTAGCACAACTGCTAAAACAAGCAGATGATTACATTGCTAGTAGTGGAACTGAGTTTTTTAAATGCGTAGCAAATAGCAAACAACGCTCGTATAGCGTCATACAAGCGTTGTAACAGTTTACAGTACAAGATTATGTTTAAGGCTTTTAGCCTACTGTATAGTGCTTAAAACTAGCCTACAGCCTCTTCTTCCTTATCTAATTCATAACAATCAATAACACTTTGAAGCATTACTGAGGACTTATCCACCAATCATCTATTGGGTTTTCATACATTTCTAGACCTTTCACAAAATGTTCTTGGAATGCCGGAACTTGTTGCATTTTTCTAAAATCTGCCTGTATAGATGCTATATCTGCACCACTGCTTGTCCACTTTATTCTATTAGGATTTCCTGAGATAGGTAATGTAACTGCTAGCTCTACTCCATTTTCAGCACATATTTTGACGAAACCAAGAGCATGTTGAACTGCTACTGGTAACGGTGTTCCGTCCCGTACTTCAGCAGTGCGTGACCAGTAAGCCTCTGCAGAAACAAAATTTGTTGAGGCTATTAAACACACTAGCGTTAATAACATTGATATTTTTCTTCTTATAATTTTCATATTTTTCACTCCTTTTTAAAAATTGTTGAAATTAAATTTCATGAAATAATTTTTTTTTAAAAAGTGCAATGAACATATCTTATTACGTTGCGTCATGACTAAACACAATCAAATGTTAATATCTGATTGTGTTTAGTTCTTTATCTCTTATTTTTTTTTTTTAAGTTTATTGGAAAGATAAGTAGATTTTTTTTGAATTGATACTTATGAGACTTGCACAGCTATATAAATGCAGAGGCCAATTATAATTAGTTTACCATAGTCGAGGTCAAATTTGGTTCCCTCTCCATATGACTTCTCCAACTTTTCTTTAATATTTTTCAATTTAAACTGCTCCTTTTTTATGTATGTTTTTCTTTTAGGAGATAGATAAACAATTTAAACTAATGTGTAAATTCTGAAATCTGAAAAAAAAATTTGTACTATATATTTTAAGTTACACTCGCGCCCATTCTTCTACAAGTTTTCCTAAGCAACAGAAAATAACCTAGAGTAAAGCTTTACATAAAAAGACGGATAAAAATTTTTCACCTAAACGTCATCAATATTTAACATTCACTAAATAAAATAACTTTAATACGTTTTGTATGTTCCCTTCAAACTGGGCCGTTGTAAGCAGACGGCCCTTTTCTTTTTGACGCATTAAAGTAACTTACCATATGCTGCACACTCCAAAAACATAATACCTGTACACACATAGTGGTACTACATAAGGGTAGTCAAATATGTGCTTGGAAGACCAACTAGAGTAAGCGACATTAAATCATCCTACTTGTTTATTTCTAGCATTATTTCATAAATTTGACAATTTAGAGTTTTCTGTGGATAATAAAAACGGAACAAGTCTGTGAGAATGCTGTACCAGTTGGGGAGGAAAATTCCACAGAAACACGATTTCTATACATTATTCTGAAATTTAAAGCAGGCTGTTCCTTTTTTTAAAAAAAAGGGCCACACTTTTGTATGGCCCAGTGGGGAGGAAATGTCCGATTAGGACAATGGTTTAATCCTAAACTAAATAACCAAGTTAGCAAGCATAACGTGACGTTAACGTAAGCTTGAATTCAATTTAAAATTTGCTTGGAATAAAGAATAATTAATACTTTAGTTTATCATTAAGCTACTTAATCTCAGCTGAAATAAAATATTATTTATACCCATCTGCTGCACGCTCCAAGAACATAATATGTGAGTACCCCAGGTTTCCCATGCGTAGGAG
>CACIAQ010000067.1 GCA_902584635.1 uncultured Alphaproteobacteria bacterium | reverse complement strand
AATTACCATATTGATACCCAGTGTAGGATACCCAGTCCAAATGGGAAAAAATACCATATGGAAATCCATGCGCCCAGGCGCCCATTAAAACAGGTCTAATAACAACCAAAGAAACATAGGCAAAAATTGCAAAAGAAAAAGCAAATGGAATATGGTAGTCCATTCCCAATTTTCGCGTGATTTCGACTTGTCTTAACATCCAGCTACCGAACGCCCCAATAGCGCATAAAGTTATAACTTGCCATAAACCTCCATCATTCATTGGAGCCATTTTTAGTCCGTATTCCAGAGGCGGCGGCTCTATAGATATCAACCAGGGGTTCCAGACTCCCTGCTGTGCGGCGCCCCAAAAAATCATAATGCTACCAAGGGCAGCAAAGAAAATAGTCGAGACTCCAAAAAAGCCGACATAAAACGGCCCGACCCAAAAGTCAAATAAGTCCCGACCTATAAGAGTACCGCCTGGAACACGGTACTTTTTTTCAAAACTGAGTAATGCCATTCATTGACCTCCATTCAAATTACTCTACTGACCGACGATTAGTCAGTCGTAATGCCACGGGCGAGATCCTAAGGGGGGACTGGTTCTCGCCCACAGCGTCTCGTAGGTTTTTAGCCAGCTGCTCTTGCTGCGGCCTCAAACCAATTGAAGTGATCGGTGCTGAGCAACACTAAATGAATCATTGCTGCTAGCAAGAAGAGAAAGACGCCCTGTGCGACAAACACTCGTCTAGGATCAAATATCAGCCATATTTTATAAAAGTGACTCATTTCTTTCTCCTCAACCGAAATAGAACCAAGGACGCCAGATCCATGTCGCTATGTGAGCTAATATGCACATTATTGTAAATGTCCATAGTCCACTCATGTAAACGCTATGTAATTCTTGCGCCTGTTCATCTGTTAAACCTGATAAAGACAGGTCGTTATTTCCAGCCATTATACATCCTCCGGATTAAGTGACTGTTGCGCTGCAAGCACCTTATGCGCTAGCAACGATCCTTCCACCAAAAGGCGGTAAGAATTCTTTAAAACCCTCATGAAAAAATCATGGGCGTAATTGTTTTGGCATTTGCCCATGCCTTACTAAACATATCTTTTTCGATTTTTCCTTTTACTAGACTTTTCATGCAGGTAAGCAATGCCCCTGGTAACGAAAATATAAATATTACTGTGAAATAAATTCGATACTCCCAAATTGGTTTTTTTCTTGTTCTTCTCATCGCAGTCCCTCCTTATGCAACCTTGTTACTTTTGTTAACTTCTTCATCCTCTGGATTAAGCATTTTTAGAATCTCTTTCGCTACTTTCTTCTCTCCATTTTCCAGCGCTATTTTTTCAGCTTGATCACGGAGTGTTTTAGTGGCAGAGATTCTAGTTAGCGGTGAATGCTTGGCCACAATTTCTTCCAAAATATCTTTAGCTTCCTGATCCCACGGTAGCTCTTTTCTCAATTTAGTTAATGTCGCATCTGTTTTGTCCAAATCAGATCCAAGTGGCAATATGTGAAAGAGCGCATCAAATAATCCATTACAGATTTCTTGCAATAAGTAAGTTGATCCAGAGTAACCCATCATCGGCGTGCCTACAGCACGTCTAATTGCTGCTCCCGGAAAACTAGCAGGAATGAATGATGCTTTTGGCCCAAAGCCTTGGCCTGCCTCTGCAAGATACATTTTTTCATTTATGGATCCCATCAACACTAAAGGTCTAGTTTGCTTTATGAGATTTCTAATTTTTTCATTATCGGTTTTCTTCCCAGCAACTCTTGCTACAGCAAATTTACAGGGAAGGCCTAATTCATTCTCCAAAAAGTTTCTTATACCTCTTGTGTATGTTTCATTAGCGACAATTCCAAAACTGGCCGTCGCAAAAAAATCCTGCGTCACAGATCTCCAAAGATCCCATACAGGTTTAATGGTTGAATGCTTCTCTTTTTCGATGAAGCCTTCAACATCAACATTCAGTATCTCTCCCAATTTTCTCAAGAATTTAGTTGTGCTATCAATGCCAATTGGGGCTTGCAGATAAGGTTTACCCAATAGCTCAGCTAAACCTCTACCGAACTCTCTATACATCACAATATTTGCATCCGCATTCACAAGCCTCGACATCTCTGCTATGTGGGCCCCCATCGGCATTACCATATTTACTTCTGCGCCAATACCTTCTACCAGTCGTCTAACCTCTGCTAAATCGGAAGGCATGTTAAAAGTCCCGTACATAGGGCCCAAAATATTTACCCTGGGTTTAGAATTTTCTTCTCTTTTTGCTTCTTTTGGCATTCTCCCTTTGGTCATTCCAAAGTTAGTAAAAAGCCATGTCATAGATCTATCTGCAGCCTGCCATTGGTCCTCGTCAATCGTCCTTGGTAAGAACCTTTGAATATTTGTGCCTTGAGGCGTCACACCTCCTCCTATCATTTCTGCGATTGACCCCGTTACAACAACAGCCGGCAATACAGGATCTAAGGTATCCCAGGCACGTTTCATAGCTCCTTCTGTTCCTTCTCGTCCTAGCTCCTCCTCACCTAATCCAGTGACCACAATTGGTAACTCATGTGGAGGCAAAGCATCTGTGTAGTGAAGAACTGATGTTACGGGTAGGTTTTCACACCCCACTGGACCGTCCACAACAACTTGAAGGCCTTTTACGCCACAAAAAGCATACACTGACCCCCAATATCCTCCCGCTCTATCGTGATCCTGAATTAACACTAAATCATCTCCTCTGCCTTTGCGGCGATCTTTCTTTTCTCTAATTTCTTTGCTTGATGGGCTCGGAACTGGGGTTTAAGGTTTGGCTCACCCTCCCAAACTCCTGCGGTATCACCTTCCCCGACGCCCTCGAAGAAACTCTTCATTTTTTCCATTCTTGAACCATTATTTATGGCCTGCAATATTACCTCAGCTAAGCTTCCCGCTCCAGCAACACCCATTATTGGCCGAGCTGAAATTAAATTTGTGTAATAAAGAGAGGGAATACCTAACTCCTTAGCTTTTTGCACAACCGGGGTCGTTCCAATAGCCAAATCAGGTTTAACGCTCTTCACCGCTGAGATATCATCTTCCAAACTCGCCCTAAACTTTACAAAAACTCCTCTACTCTCCAACCAATCTTTGTCTTCAGTAGACCATTTAGTCTTGGGACAGGCAGTTCCCACATAAGGGACCTCAGCGCCTGCCTCTATGAGCGTTCTTGCTACTATAAGTTCCGAGCCTTCATAGCCCGATACCGTAACTTTGTTATTAATTTTTTTGTCATCAAGAGATTTTTGTATTTGCGGCAGAATCTTCTTTTTTGTTTCCCCGATGATTTTTTTCGCAATGTTAAAAGTATCGCCTACACTATCGATCCAAGAATTAGTACCTTCAACACCCACTGGGGCTGATCCAATAATTGGCTTACCAGCGTCTTCAAACTCTCTTACAGCAGCGGTATAAAAAGGATGGATAGCAGCAACGGCGCCGCAATCGAGCGCTGCATACAATTCACGCCACTCTCTGCAAGGTATAACCTGTCCCGCGGCCAACCCGAGAGGCTCCAAAATTGCCCCAATATTCATGGGATCCGCCGGAAACATTTCTCCCAACAATGTCACGGTCGGTCTATCTGATTTCTTTGAAGCTGGGGCAGCTACTGGGCCAGACTCAATTTCGTTTTTCGCATAATTCAGTAATGCACCAGCCAAGACATCTTTTGCCTCTGCGTGTGTGGGAATTCCAAAACCTGGTACGTCAATTCCAATTATCCTAACCCCGTTAATTTCTTTTGGGAGAAGCCTCAAAGGAACCCCAGACGCGCTAGGAACACATAGATTTGTGAAAACAACAGCATCAAACCTATCAGGGTCAGCCATTTCATGTGCAGACGCTAAAATATCTTCATATAGTTTTCCTGTTACCAGGGTCTCAGAGGAAAAAGGTACATAACCGACAGATCTTCGCGCTCCATAAAAATGTGAGACAAAGGTTAACCCATAGACACAGCATGCAGAGCCTGACAGCACAGTTGCCACTCGCTTCATTCTCAGACCCACCCTTAAAGACCCAAAAGCAGGGCACATGCTTTGTGGCTTATCATGAGGACCTAAGGGGTAATCTTTTCGCATATTTTGTATGAGCTCTTTGTTGGCACCCCTTTCCGCACTACCTTTAAGAGATGAGGACCCACAAAGGCCATCAGATGTCGCGCCTATACCCCCATGATGCTTGTCTTCTAAATCAACATTGACCTCATCATTCAACTTGACGTCATCTGCTGCATCATATTTTATTTCTCTCTTAGTGCTCATTCTTATTAATTTTTCTCTTTACACTTCGTCATATACAACTTCTAACGACTCCTTGGGTTTTGCAAATTTTCCTCTCATGTCAGCATCAGTAGCAGGTTGCAACACAAAGTCAGCTCCTGTCTCACTGGCTGCAAACAAATTGAGAAGACCATCTTGGTCAAGCGGCTTAGGTCTAAGTGGTGGGGCCTCAGCTGTATTTGTTCCTAGTTCAGCAAACAAGTCTCCCCACTGCGACTCTTTTGTTCCAACAATGTGATAATTTGCGGACTTCTTTCTCAGATCATCATCTTGAGGTATACTTGCAAGAATAGGTATTTTTACTGTCTCAGCAAAAGCTGCCGCTTCACCCGATCCATCGTCTTTGTTAATTACTAAGCCTGCCACACCAACGTTTCCACCTAGTTTTCTGAAATACTCCACTGCTGAACAAACATTATTTGCTACATATAGAGATTGAAGATCGTTTGAGGCGACTAGTATAACCTTTTGAGCCATATCCCTTGCTATTGGCAATCCGAATCCGCCGCAAACTACATCACCCAAAAAATCCAATAATACATAATCAAAATCCCAATCGTGAAACCCTAGCTTTTCCAGTAGCTCAAAGCCATGGATTATGCCGCGTCCTCCACATCCTCTTCCTACTTCTGGCCCACCGAGCTCCATCGCAAATACGCCATTTCTTTTAAAACAAACGTCTCCAATAGTAACTTCTTCGCCCGCAAGTTTCTTATTAGTCGATGTTTCCAGTATAGTTGGGCAAGCCTTTCCCCCGAATAAGAGAGAAGTTGTATCAGATTTTGGGTCACATCCTATCAGTAGAACTCTTTTTCCTTGCTCTGCCATCATATGACTGAGATTTGCAAGAGTGAAACTTTTACCGATGCCTCCTTTACCGTAGATGGCTATTATCTGGGTTTTTTTTGTTGGCTC
>CACIAQ010000066.1 GCA_902584635.1 uncultured Alphaproteobacteria bacterium | reverse complement strand
CTTACAAGGTCATCTTTTAAATTATTTTCGAAGTCTTTAATGGAGAGCCCCGTTGTGGCTACATAGCGCTTGTATTTTTCAACATCAAAGTCTCCATTAATATTTTTGAATGACTCTACGGTTTTAATATAGTCTGCAACGCTTGTATCTCCTCTGGAAATTCCCTCATTTTTAATTAGATTATCGAAAATCTTTTTTGCTATTAAATCGTTTAAAGCTTTATTGGCTAATCCATAAGTTTTTGCATCCTCCACAGTTACGGCTACATTATTTTCATGAGAGAATTTTAATATCTCACTCTCTACATTTCTCAAAAAATCGTCAACAGATACTTTTTCTTTTCCTACGGTTGCGATATTACGACCCGTGGAGCCTAAAATTACATCTTGAATCCCAAATCCTGCAAGACTTATGATAACTAAAGACACCATTATCCATGCAAAAAATTTGCTGATGTTTCCTTTAAGTCTTTCCACATAATCTCCTATCAAACTTTATATCTAAAAACTAAACTTCTTTAGCCTTTTAAATAGTTCATTAATTTCTTCTATTGTAGAGTTCGCAAATGCAATTCTAATTGAGCGTCTCTCTTTTATAAAGAGGTTTTTTGCCTTGGGAAAAAACATATCTCCTGGAATTGTAAGTATACTCAGCTCATTTAGAAGTTTTTTTGCAACTGATAGCGAGTCTGACGTTGACTTGTAACGGAGATATGCAAAATAGCCTCCTATCCCATGTAATGACCACTCTGAATTATCTCTTAGCTTATCTTCAAAAGCATCTTTTAATTTCTCGATCTTTAGCTTCTCTTTTATTATAAAATCTTGCAGATTTAGCAAACCGAAATATGCCGCTTTTTGTGCTAACCTGTTAGGACAGATAGTAGTCGTATCAAGAAATTTTTCCACTTGCTTTATAAACGGTTCTGACGCAACCATGAGCCCTACACGGTGCCCCGTTAATCTATAAACTTTTGAGAAAGAATAAAGTTGAATCAAATGATCACTCCACTCTCCTTTGTAAATAATATTGCTCTGTTTATTACCAAAGTTCTTATAGGTTTCATCAACTATTAATTTCATTTTATTGTCTTTCGCCAGAGCGCTGAACTTTTTGACTAAATTTGTTGGGTATTCAACGCCAGTTGGGTTGTTGGGCGTTACCAAAACAATAGCCTTTGTTTTTTTATCAATTAGTTCTTTAGCCCTTTCAAAATCAGGAAACATTTTTGCATCACAGGGTATGGGTATAATATTAATCCCTTGAATTGTTAACCACATTTCATGACTAAAGTACCAAGGAACGGGTACAAGGATAGAGTCACTTGAAGAAGCTATGGTAGAAATTGCCGCGCAAAAGGCTAGGTTGCAACCAGAGGTTATGGCAATGTTATTTATACAAATTGAAGAGCTATACTCCTCATTCCATAAATTGGCTATCTCTTCTCTTAAGGGGATGTCACCAAGAACTTCACCATACAAGTGATTTTCAGATATCAAAGCTTGTTTAGACAAAAATGTCATCAATTTACTAGGGGGTGGATACAGAGGGGCAGCTTGGCTTAAGTCGAGCAGTGATTTTTCGGGCTTTCCTTTTAGCTTCAACCAGTTTTTGACCTCCATAACAGGTGGCTTTTGTGTTGATAAAACAAACTTGTTAAGTTGCTCATCCAAGGTATTTACTATGATATATAATTATTTTCTACAGATTTAGCATTTTTTGAGATGAAATTAAATCTATATTCAGGATTTTTACCCATTAAATTGTCAACCAGTTCGTTTGTCTCTTTAAGTATACTCAAATTCAAACTTATTTGTATCAACCTTCTTGTTTTGATATCCATGGTTGTTTCTTTAAGTTGAGAAGGGTTCATTTCTCCTAAACCTTTAAATCTACTGATTTGTATTTTACCCATTGATGATCTAAACTTTGCCAACATTTTTTCTTTTTCTTCCTCACTATTGGCATAGAATACTTCATCTTTATATGAAAGTTTGTAAAGGGGAGGTACGGCGACATATAAGTGTCCCTCTTCAATTATTTTTGGAAACCTAGTATGAAAAAGAGCTATGAGAAGAGAAGCAATATGGGCACCGTCAACATCCGCATCAGTCATAATGATAATTTTTTCATACCGCAGATTACTTGTATCAGATGGAGAACTTAATTTCATGCCCAAAGCTTTACAAAGGTCATCTATCTCCTGGTTTTCATAAACTTTCTTACTGCTGGAGCCAACAACATTTAGAATTTTTCCCTTTAAAGGCAAAATAGCTTGTGTACCTCTATTTCTTGCTTGTTTCGCGCTTCCACCAGCACTATCCCCCTCCACTAAAAACAGTTCAGTGCCCTCCTTATCAGAGATAGAACAGTCAGCGAGCTTCCCGGGTAGCATAAGTCTTTTTAATGGAGATTTCCTGAGAGTTTCTTTTTTTTGCTTATTTTTTATCCTTTCATCAGCCCTCATTCGTAGGTTTTCAATTAGCAAAAGTGTTCTTGCTTTATCATTGGCCAACCAGTTTTCAAACCTGTCCTTGATTATGCTCTCAACTTTCTTTTGTACCTCTAAATTTGATAATTTATCTTTTGTTTGTCCAACAAATTGTGGTTGTTCTACAAAAACTGATATAGAGCTAGATAAAACCTCTTGCACGTCTTCTTTAATGATAGCAGAATATTTCTTATCACCAATCAGCTCTACATAAGATTTAAATCCCCTAAAGATTGCCGTCAGAAAACCATTCTGGTGTGTTCCTCCGTCACTTGTAGGAATTGTATTGCAAAACGATTTGATTGCAGGGTTATAGGTATTAAAACAAGCACACCATTGGATAGATCCTTTTTCTTTTGAGCCAAATTTTTCTTTAAAATCAGCTTCTCCAGCAAAATAATCATCTGTTATATTGTATTCCAACTTAGTTATAGATTTGACAAGATCCGTAAGCCCATTATCGAAGTGAAGTCTCTTTGCAGTGGGTATCTTATTTAATTGATGGGCTTTGATGTTTGGTGCCTTCCAGTTAATAGTTACCCCAGAAAATAGATACGCTTTAGACTTGGCTAACTCATATATTTTTTCAATACTAAAAGCTTGGTCATCACCAAATATTGTACGGTCGGGAGAAAATGTAATTTTTGTTCCGGATTTAAATTTTCTTTCTCCCACTTCCTTTAGCTTTTCAAAGGGGATTCCTTTAGAGAAACTCTGAGAATAACAAACACCATCTTTTACTACTTCTACGATAAGTTTTTCTGACAGTGCGTTCACCACAGAAATACCAACGCCATGTAAGCCACCTGAGGTAGCATAATTTTTATCAGAAAACTTCCCACCCGCATGTAAAGTGCAAAAAATAACTTCAAGGGCAGTTTTATCTGGAAACTTAGGGTGAAAATCTATTGGTATTCCTCTTCCATTATCTGATATCGAAATTTCATTTTCAGAGGTAAACACTATATCAATTTTTGATGCAAAGCCTGCAACAGCTTCATCCATAGAGTTATCTAACACTTCAGATACAAGATGGTGAAGCCCTCTGTTGTCGGTTCCCCCGATATACATTCCTGGACGCTTCCTCACAGGTTCTAGTCCTTCGAGAACCTCAATTGCAGACGCGTCATATGCATGCTTTGACTTTGTTATAGTTTATGGCCTTTGTACGTGAAGAAATTTCTTTAACAGCTCACTACATGCTTACAGTAAAAAGCATAATGTTACAAGATGGTTGAGGGCGTAGCATGTATTTACGCCCACCGATTTATTTTTAAACCTTAAAGTGAGTAATAGAGGCCATACTCTACTGGGTGAGGTGTATGCTCAACGGCGTATACTTCTTCCCACTTTAGGTCCATGTATCCTTCCAATTGGTCTACGTTAAATACGTCTCCCTGAAGTAAAAATTGATGGTCGTTTTCCAAGCTATTAAGAGCTTCTCTAAGGCTTCCGCATACTGTAGGAATAGAAGCTAATTCGTCTGGAGGTAAATCATATAAGTCCTTAGTTGCAGCTTCTCCTGGATCAATCTTATTCTTTATTCCATCCAAGCCAGCCATTAACAATGCGGCAAACGAAAGATATGGGTTAGCGGTAGGGTCTGGAAACCTAGCTTCTACTCTTGTTGCTTTTGATGATTCAACATAAGGTATTCTAATGCTTGCTGATCTATTTTTTGCTGAATAGGCAAGTAAAACGGGAGCTTCAAACCCTGGTATTAACCTTTTGTACGAATTGGTAGAAGGGTTCGTGAACGCGTTTAAAGCCTTAGCATGCTTTAGAATCCCGCCGATGTAGTATAGGGCATTTTTTGATAAACCTGCATACTCTTTACCAGAAAAAACTGGGTTACTGCCGTTCCATATAGACATATTTGTGTGCATACCTGTACCGTTGTCATCAGCAACTGGCTTTGGCATAAATGTGGCAGATTTGCCATAAGAGTGGGCTACATTTTGGATGACATACTTATATTTTTGAAGATTATCTCCCTGAGTTTTAAGTGCATCAAAAACAAGACCAAGCTCATGTTGACATGAAGCAACTTCGTGGTGATGCTTATCAACTTTCATTCCCATTCTTTTCATAGTAGACAACATCTCAGATCGGATGTCCTGACCAGCGTCTGTTGGATTTACAGGAAAGTAACCGCCTTTGACCCCAGGTCTATGACCCATATTACCCATTTCATAGTTTGTATCTGTATTCCATGACGCATCCATTGCATCGACTTCAAAGCTTACTTTGTTCATTGAGTTGGAAAACTTAACATCGTCGAAAAGAAAAAACTCAGCCTCCGGTCCGAAGTAAGCTTTTGTTCCAATCTTGGTTTTTTTAAGGTATTCTTCTGCTTTTACGGCTGTACTTCTTGGATCCCTACCATAAAGAGTTCCAGTTTCAGGTTCCACGACGTTGCAATGCAAACAATAAGTTTTCTCTGAATAGAAAGGATCAAGATAACCAGAATCAAGGTCTGGCATTAACTTCATGTCAGATTCGTTAATTGACTTCCAGCCAGCAATTGATGACCCATCGAACATCCATCCACTTTTAAGAAAGCTCTCGTCTACTTCTGATGCCATAACAGTAACATGTTGAAGCTTTCCTCTAGGATCTGTAAACCTCATGTCTACATACTCATAATCACCTTTTTTTATTTCGTTAAGTACTTTTTTTATCGTCATAAAATAACCCCTTTTTAAGTTTTTAATTAATATTGTTTAGAGCGCATCGTCTCCATCTTCGCCGGTTCGTATTCTTACCGCGTTTACCACGTTGGTAACAAAAACCTTTCCATCCCCAATCTTACCGGTCTTAGCCTTTTCTGTGATTGTTGCTACTACATTCTCAAAAATTTCGTCGGATACCACTATTTCAATTTTAATTTTTGGCAAAAAGTCGACAACGTACTCGGCACCTCTATACAACTCAGTATGACCTTTTTGTCTCCCAAACCCTTTAGCTTCGGTAACCGTTAGACCTTGAATACCGGAATCTTGTAGCGCTTCTTTCACTTCGTCTAATTTGAAGGGTTTTATTATTGCTTCTATTTTTTTCATTAGTTTACTCCTTATGCCGTTTATTTTATTTTGTGCTGGATATTTCAATCAACAATGTTTTACTGACTAAAAAAAAATATGTTTTTACCGCGATATGATTAAATTTTTTACATCTGCCTAAAATTTAGGCGAAATGAAATTGCGCTATTTGTGGTATTAGCTTATGATTTACAATTAACAAAAGTAATTTTTTATTTTTAATTTTAATTATTTTTGATATTGATTATTTTTGAGCGGGTGTGGCGAAATTGGTAGACGCACCAGATTTAGGTTCTGGCGCCTT
>CACIAQ010000065.1 GCA_902584635.1 uncultured Alphaproteobacteria bacterium | reverse complement strand
ATATTTGTAGTGGTGGTCACAAAGTATCTTCATTCGTTCCAAGAACCAAATTTCCTTTTTCTTTTGAGCCATTGAAAAAGGAGTATTTTTGAATAAATCACTATAATCTAAATTCATTTTGCTCTTTTCTTAAATCATTGTAGTTAATTTTTCCAGACACCGTTCTCGGAAATCTCGATATTTTTACGCAAAGAAATCCTTTTCTATTTTGACGAGTGATCTTAACCAAAGAGTTAAGCAACTCTTCTCGACAATATTCCATTTCAAAAAAAACATCTACTTGCTCTTCAGCTTCCAAACAAACCACAAGGAACCCTTCATCAAACATTTTTTCCTCTAATTCATCAAGATTTAGTCTAGTACCAAATATTTTTGCTATTCTTTTAAGCCTCCCATCCAAATAAAAGAAGCCATCTTTATCAAAATAAGCTAGATCGCCAGTCCTAAGCGTTTCATTATTTTGATCTGGTATACTTAAATCATTGTAGTCGTGGGAATATCCCCATGATACATTCGGACCTTTATATACTAATTCACCCCTGTGACCTGCGGTGGTGATAACCTCAAAATTGTCATTCTCAAGCCACATTTTACCATTTGGTATCGGTTTACCTATACTACCCAGCTTTGTATCGCAAAATTTTGGGTCAAGATAACTTATCCTTGAGGTAGCCTCGGTCTGTCCATACATTGAAACAAATTTTACCCCATGCTGCTTACTAAGTGTCACTAGCTCCGAAGCTATTTTATATCTTAGCTTGCCTCCAGCCTGCGTTATTAAATTTAATGAAGGAGAAAAAATTTTTTCTAAAGATAACTTTTTGAGAATTTGATAAATATAGGGTACTCCGCTAAAAGAAGTTATTTGATGTTTTAAGTAATCATCCCAAAAGCTTCTGGTAAAAAGTGATTTATCAGTAACTAAGATAGATGCACCTACCTCTAAGTGTGTATTCACTACCGAGAGCATGTATGTATAACTAAAAGGCATAGTTGTTACAGCTCTGTCTTTAGTAGTGATACCCAAAAATTTGATAATTGAATAAGTATTTGCACATAAGTTGTCCTTAGATATTATAACAAACTTCCTGCTTCCCATTGATCCCGATGTTGGCAGTAGCAAACAAATATTTTTGTTAAAAGGCCTTTTTCTAATTGTTTTAAGGTTCAACACGCCATAATCAAAAAATTTTTTAATACTTTCAGCTTCTTGAACTTTTAGCGTCTTCAAGACATCTTCTGGGCCAATTATTACATCGTGGTTATAAGCTGAAATTACTGCATTTATATCTCTTGCTCTCATTTTTGAATCTATCAGCATGACGGTACAGTTATTTTTAAGAGCAAAGATATAACTGATAATCGTTTCAATTGAATTAGTACATACAAGCAAAATAAAAGATTTTCCTTGAATATAGTTTTTAAGGATAAACGTTTCCGCTAAAAGTTCTGAATATGTAAAAGTACCCTTGTCAGGGCTAATCAACGCGACCTTATTTCCAAAATTTTCAATTGAGCGAATTATACCCATGATTAAATATACGTCGTAATCCCAAATAAGGTGAGAAATTAATTAATCACATTAATCTTTATAAGATCTTCTTTATCGCTGTAAAAATCTTATCCCCTGTCAGGCCATGATGATCTAATAAATACCTATACTCCCCTGTTGGACCAAAAGAGTTCGGCAAAGCAATTGGAAATAATTTAGCTCTACAATTATTCTGAGCTATTACCTCTGAAACAATGCTAGCAAGTCCGCCAATTATCGAGTGCTCTTCAACCGTTACTATAATTTTATACTTTTTTATCAAGTTTAAGATATATTCACATTTATTTCGTAAAGTATGAATATTATATAGGCTCGGATTTACTCCAAACTCTTGCAATTTTTCTAAAGCAATCTTTGCTTGACCTACGATAGAACCAGTAGCCAGGATCAATATATTTTTCCCTTTATTAATTTCATAAGGAATTCCAAATTTGTATTTATAGTCATTTTCATAAACTATTGGACTTCCAGGCGCGCCTGTTAATCTTATATAGCTGGGTCCTCTCGAATTATAACAGTAATCATTTAATACCTTTCCGAGTTCACCACAATCTGCTGGACTAGAGATATTAATATTAGGAATAGTCCTCATTACTGCTAAATCTTCTAATCCAAAGTGACTATTTCCAAGAAATGCCATTGATACACCACTCCCGAGAGCAACAATGTTAACGGGAAGTTCCATGTAACCTAAATTCATTCTAATCTGTTCACTGGAACGCATGGATAAGAAAGGTGCAAAAGAGGAAATAAATACCTTATGGCCTTCTCTAGCTAGACCTGACGCAATTCCAATTAAATTCTGTTCACTGATCCCAACTGAGAGATATTTATCTGGATACTTCGCTTTAAATCGATCTAACCCTGATGATCTTCCAAGGTCAGCAGATAAAACCATTAGGCTTTCGCATTCCTCTGCCATTTTTAACATAAACTGACCATACATAGCCCTTGGTCCCAATTTGGACCATTGCTTAGCTTCCTTTGAGTTAAACTCAAACTCCAAATTAAAGCTCATTCATTGCTTCATGGAATAGTTTTTCTGTAAGCCTATTATGGTGCCAATCATTATTATCTTCCATAAACTTAATACCCTTACCCTTGGTTGTTTTTGCGATAATTGCAGTAGGTTTATTTTTATGCTTATGGTTAAGTGCCAAATACAATCTTTGATGGTCATGACCATCACATTCTATTACATGCCAACCAAAACCTCTCCACTTCTTACTCATATCCCTCGCGTTCATTTTGTCTCCTATGGCACCGTCATTTTGATATCCATTACAGTCGATTATAACCGTCATGTTTTCTAACTTTGTCTCAGTTGCCGTTATACTAGCCTCCCAAACTGAACCCTCATAGCATTCCCCATCGCCCATAAGGACAAATACTTGCCCCTCATTTTTTCTTTTCAAATATGATAATGCTATTCCTATGCCATATGAAAGGCCCTGACCAAGGCTACCGTTAGAAGACTCAATTCCAAGAGCATGATTTGCAATTGGATGAGCAATAAACTCACTGCCATTCTTTTGAAACGTTAATATTTTTTCTTTTGATATTTTACCTACATGATGTAATACGCTTAACAGGCCCAAGACACCGTGTCCCTTGCTTAGGATAAATCTGTTTTTTCTACCTGTTATATCAAAATTTGAAATGCCTCCATACAATACTGCTAGAATGTCGACTATCGATAAGGCTCCACCTAAATGAGAGGGCTGGCCACAATCGAAGCTCATTTGAAGGATTGTCCTTCTCATTCTTTCTGCTAATTTTATGGTTTTAAAAACATCTTGCCTCACTAAACCTTCATACCTCCGTCTGCCCTAATTATTTGACCGTTAATTGACTTTGCAGAGTCTGATACCAAGTATAAAACAACATCCGCAATGTCTCGAGCTTCACCAATTTTTCCTGAGTAAGTTTGGTCCAATATTTTATTTATACTTTTATCATCCATTTGATCTAGCATATCCGTTTTTATCAAACTTGGTGCTACAGCGTTAACTCTTATATTGAATCTTGATAACTCATTAGCCATAACCTTAGTCGCAAACATTAGTGCAGCCTTACTACTGCCGTAGGATATTGTTCCCCTTTCAGGAGTCAAACCTGATACTGAACCAATGTTTACAATGCAGGCAGATTCAGATTTCTTCATAAACCTCAGTAATAATTGGGTAAGTTGAATCTGAGAAAAAAAGTTTATTTCAAAGATATCCTTCATTGTCTTAATTGATGTCATTTCAAAAAGCGCGCCATCAGCAATACCGGCGTTATTAATTAAAATATCAATTTTTTCCTTTTTCTCGTAAAGTATTTTTATGGAGTCTTTTATATGATCTCCATTTGAGAGATCTAACATAATTATCTCTGCTCTTGATCCTGAGCTTCTATTATAATTTTCTAAATATTCTGAAAAGTTGGTATCTTCTTTTTTTATAGCACAATAGATATTAGCATTGTAGCTCATCATTTTATCTAGTATTGCCCTTCCTATGCCACGGTTACACCCAGTTATAAATGCATTCTTTCCTCTTAACATTTCAATGGTCTTTTCAATTGTTTATGTTTTAAGTTGATATTTAAGCTTTGACATATATATTTTCACATCTATCTCTTTACAGCTAAGTTTATCTCTTCTTGATAAGGCGTCTATAACGCGTTTGGATGAAAAATAATTATTAAGAATAAAGTCATCCAACAATTTTTTATCTTCACCGACTACTTTAATACTTGAACCCATAAGCATAGCTTCGTGTACGCCAATATTTTTATTTTCTATGTTTTCAAACACCGAAAAAAAAGTTTTGTTTAATCCCTCATTTGCTTTCAAGAACTCAATAAACCTCTCCATGCTTATCGCCATACTTCCGCTAGGAAGAAGTTTGTCTTCGTCGTCATTAATTTGTTCGTTAAGGTATCCTTTCAAAAAACAGTAAAGTAGTTCTTTATAATTCATTTTCTTATACATTATCAAAACTATGATTTAGGAGCAAATTGATCGGTGTTCTTTATTAAATTGTCAGTGAAATAGAGTGCTAACGCCTGTATTGTTGCTGTGGGATTTACCGCAGCAGAAGTTATAAAAACACTGCTATCGATAACGAGTAAATTCTTTACATCATGCGTCTGCCCGAATTTATTCACAACGGAAGTAGCAGGATCTAACCCCATCTTAGTTGTTCCCATAATATGCCACCCCGTATGTCTCACTGGACCAAAACCCTTTATTGATCTTGCCCCAGCATATTTTAAAACCTTCTTTGCTTTACTGATACCATGACTTAACATCTTTTTGCTATTATCTGATAATGTGTATTTAACTTTTATTCCGGCCATACCGCTGCTATCGACATTATTTTTATCTAATTCAATGTAATTTGATTGTTCGGGTAAATCTTCACAAATTATAGCTATAGGTATAATCTTTCCATAGCTTTCCAAAAACTGCCTTTTGAACTCTTTGCCAAAGTCAAGTTTCTTAAACTTTCTCAAAGATAACGCAGTATCTAACGGATCTGGCCCTCTTAAGACGTGCATCATATATCCTCTCTTAAAACTATTCTCAGGCCTCGATGTATAAAACTCATTGCTAACAAAACAGCACCCTTGTGGTCCAAAAGATGTCTCCAAGTATTCTTCAAACAAACCCTCTACATAACCAAGAGGATGTAGCATTAAATTTTTTCCCACCATCCCTGAGCTGTTACAGATTCCATCCGTCCCTCCCTTTCTGAGAGAATTTAATAATAGTCTTGGTGTACCAGCACCACTGCATGCTAAAATAAAAACGGATGCTTCAATTGTACGTAAGTTATTCTTTTCATCTTCATAGATAACTTTTTTAGCATTTCCAAAATTATCTAAACAGATCTGTAAAACTCTGCAATTCGGTCGTAGATCAACCCCATTTTTTATTGCCAATGGCCAATAGGTTTGGGCAACGCTAAGACCAGAATTGAAGATACCCTTTTTTATATATCTCTTTTCGATACCAGTGTTTGAAATCACTGAGCTATATGATGGCCACCAATGCCACCCCAAGCCCGCAAAAGCCGATGCTAACTTCTCACCTTCTCTACCTAAAGGGATAGGATAATCTAGCTTTTCTATCGGTGGATATGATGGATCGCCGGTCATTCCCGCGACGCGCATTTTTTGATCATTAAGTTGATAATATGGTTCCAGTTCAAAATAATCTAAAGGCCAATCCTCACCGACATTATCTACTGTGTATGTTTTAAAATCATTTACGTGAAACCTCGGAATATGACCTGAATATAAAATCGTAGAGCCACCAACTGCGTTATAGTTTGAAATTGATATAGGTGACGCCGTATTGTCGATTGGATAATCACTTTTTAAATCTCTCTGGTTTGGATCTATGTTAAAATCTGATGTGGATATTTGCTCAGCCTTGCTTTTGGGGAATTTACTCTG
>CACIAQ010000064.1 GCA_902584635.1 uncultured Alphaproteobacteria bacterium | reverse complement strand
GATGAAGAAATCAGTTTCAAGCGATGAGCCACTTGTTCCTTGGAAATTTTACCTCTGTGAACTGACCCGTCATAATTACTGGTTATGTTCCGCATCCCTATGTCCAGTTGACCTTGGTTCGTTTCTACAATGTGAGCTGGAATTCCAACATTTGCAAAATTCATTGCGATACCACCACCCATTGTACCGGCGCCAATTATGCCAACTGTTTTAATTTCTCTTTTGGGAATACTTTCTGGCAAATCTTTAATATCCAGAACTTTCTTTTCTGCCTCCAAAATATAGTTCTGCTCATCCATCTTCAACATCCCAAGCATTATTCAGACACAACTCTTTGATCTTGATCCTATCAAACTTATCGGTTGCGCCTCTTGGCAGAGATCGATTTACCCACCAATAATGAACAGGTATCTTAAAGTGTGCTAATTTATCTCTTAGAAAAGAAGATATTTCTTCATCTTTATCTTTAGCTCCTGCAGCCATATTGATACAAGCACCCACTTCTTCCCCAAATCTTTTTTCAGGAACAGAAAAAACAACAGACTCAATAACACCTGAAAACTTCTGAAGAGCACCCTCTACTTCTAAACATGAGATATTTTCTCCACCTCTAATTATAATATTCTTCTTTCGATCGACTATTGTTACAAGTCCTTCATTATCTAGAATTCCTAAGTCTCCCGTATGCATCCAACCATCCTTTAAAACATCATCTGTTTCCTTTTTCTTATTAAAATAGCACCTCATATTCGCTGGGCTCTTTAGACAGATCTCGCCGAGTTGTCCATTTGGCAACTGAACATCATTATCATCTACGATTTTAATTTCTTGCAGTGGAGGATAAAGTCTTCCTGCTAATTCTGGCTTTTCAACATACTCATCGCCTGATATACCTAGCCCTAAAGCATTTGTTTCGGTCATCCCATACCCAGAGGCAATATCAGCTAGTGGCAAAGCCCGTTTTTCAGCACCAACCTGAGCAGCCGGCCTCTTAGCTCCACCCGCACCTAAAAATTCAAGGGTGTCCAAAGACACTTTTTGTTCCTTTGCCTCTTGTACAAGGTCTGCTACTACAGTCGGTACAGCGGTTATTCTAGTAATTATCTCATCACGAATTATATCGATTGCTTTCTCAGGGTCCCATTTATACATCAAAACAATCTTGGATCCTCTAGCAATAGAAAAGAAAAAATTTGGGTGAGATCCATTAACGTGAAACATTGGTGATAAGAGTAAGATGCTTGAAGCTCTTCTTCTCGCGCGCTTTTCAGGATCAGCCAAAAGACCTCCAACTCTTTCAGCCATTAGCCATGAAAAAGTTGCCGTAATAGCACCTCTGTGAGTTAACACGACTCCTTTTGGACGTCCTGTAGAGCCTGATGTGTACATTATAGCAAAGTCGTCATCAGGCTTTAAATCCACATCAACCAAGTCAATTCGTTCAAAATTTTTTAGAATGTCGTCATATTTTTCAATCTCAGTATCATCTAGACATCTAATGGAATATAATTTGATACTTTTCTTTTTTGCAAAGGGTTTTATTGTCGCTAAACGCTCTTTATCAGCAAAGCAAACCCTCGCAGTGCTATCATCAAATCCATATTCCATTTCCTCCGTAGTCCACCACGCATTTACAAAGACAACGATACCCCCAATTGAAGCCACTGCCATTAATATGACTAAATACTCAGGGTAATTGCGCATCGCAATTGCAACTTTGTCACCTTTTTTTATACCTACTTCTTTTTGCAGGAAGTAGCTGAGCTTACTAACTCGATTGCAAAAATCTAAATATGATATTTTTTCTTTTTCATAAACAATAAACTCTTCCCATTCTCTTACTTTCTTTCCATATTTAAGTAATTCTTTTAAGTCTGCTGGCACTTTATTAAATGCTTTGTAAATCGTTCCCCTTATCTCAACATTTTCAGTTTGAAACAATTCATCAGTATCCAGGACCTTCTGTACAGCTTGATTGAAATCCATATTCTAAAACTTTTATTTAAGGATCTGGGATAACCCTTACCATTCTCTTTCCAAAATTATCACCATTTAATAAACCGATCAGAGCATCAGGTGCATTTTCTAGTTCTTCTGTTATATCTTCTGTAATTTTTATATCTCCTGCAGCTCTCATATCAGAGAGATGTTTAATAGCATTTCCATGCTCTTTAGCGTAATCCATTACTATAAATCCCTCCATTTTAAGCCTTTTCACTATTAAAAGACCTGGAAGATTTCGGGGACCAATTGGGGTTGTGCTGTCATATTGACTTACAGCTCCACAGCATACAATTCTACCTTTCATATTCATTCTGAAAAGTACAAGCTCAAGAATTTGTCCACCGACATTGTCAAAATAGACATCTACTCCATCGGGGCAAGCGTTCTTTATTTCCTTTAAAAGATCTGCGTTCTTATAATTGATACAATCATCGAACCGGAACTCATCCTTTAAGCGCTTACACTTTTCGTCTGTTCCAGCCAGACCGACTACTCGGCAACCCATTGATTTTGCGATTTGTCCAGCTAATATACCAACAGAGCCTGCTGCAGCAGAAATAAGCACCGTTTCATCGGGTTTAATATGCCCAACTTTCGTAAGGCCGTGATATGCAGTTAATCCTGCTATCCCATAAATAGAAAGCAGGTTAGAAAGCGACTCAACTTTGGGACATTTTATAATTGCTGATCCCTTAACAGCAGTAAATTCTGACCAATTACTTTCACCTGATACTATTTGACCTCGGTTAAATTGAGGGTCTTTGCTTTCTACGACTTCAGCAATAGCATAAGTGGGCATGACATCACCAGATCTCACAGCATCTCTATAAGTTCTACCCTGCATCCATGATCTATTAGCTGCGTCTATTGATAAAAGGATATTTCGAATTAGTACCTCTCCACTTTCAATTTTCGGTTTATCCACCTCCAGTACTTCAAAATCATCCTTCGATAATTTAGCCTTGGGCAAAGTTTTTAAAATGAGCTGCTTCATTACATTTTATCCTGTTTCTTTTAAGAGTAATTCCTCAACATCCTTAAGAGTTTCTTTCCCAAAAAATAGTTCGTTATTGACTAGGAAGCTTGGAGCACCGAATACTCCTTTTTCAACCGATTCGCTTGTATTTTTTTATAAGCTTGTCTTTTATTTTTTGATCTTGAGTCCCCTCAAATATTTCCTTTACAGGCAATCCATTCTCTACAAGAACAGACTGAATAACTTCCAAATCATCCATTTTTTTATTGTCAACCCATATGCTTTTAAAAACAACCTCCACATATTTATCAAAGATTTCATTCTCTTGGGCATATATTGCTCCCCTCATTAGGTTTAGCGTATTAATAGGGAAATTTGAATTAAAGTTAAAAGCAATATCGTGCTTTTTAACAAATCTTGCCGTATCTAAATCATCATATTTTCCTTTTGCTGGTACCGTCTTAAATGACTCAATTGGCGATACGTTGTTTGTTGACTTAAAGATGCCTCCTAACAGGACTGGAACATACTCTGCCGTGGTACTGGTTCTTTTTTCTATCCCAGGTAAAAGTTTGTAGACCAAATAAGTTTTTGGGCTCCCAAAATCAAATATAAACTTAAAATCAACCATAAAGTTTCTCCTTTATTTGTTACTTGCCAACAAAATTTGGCTTCTTTTTTTGAACAAATGCTTTTGCTGCATTTTTGTGATCCTCTGTTTGAAAGCACCTTATCATTCTATCTGCTTCCATTGCCAAGCTCTCCTTAAAATTTGTTGAAGTAGCTCTGTTATGATTTTCTTTCATATACTGGAGCGCAGTTGGAGAAAAGTAGGCAATTTCTGATGCCTTTGTTAGCGCAAAAGATTCTAGGTCGGATTCACCAACCACATAATTTACAATTCCCTCATTAAGAGCATCCTGTGCTTGAATCCGCCTATTTGAAAAATATATGTCCTTAGCCTTTGAAGGACCCACTAGTTGGCTTAACGACCAACTACCTCCATAATCTCCAGAAAGGCCAATGCCTCCAAAAGCAGGCACAAGAAACGCTTTTTCTGATGCAATTCTAATGTCACAGGCTAACGCAATAGACATTCCTGCACCAGCCGCAGCACCAGGCAAAACAGCAATGGTTGGCTTCGGCATCTCGTGAATTTTAAGGGAAACACCTTCCTGTCCTATTTGCAATTTTCTAATTTGTTGTTCTAAGCTGAGATCTTTTGAAAGACCTGGATCACTATCACTCGCAAAACTTTTTACATCTCCACCCGAACAAAACGCTCCTCCATTCCCAGTAATGATAATAACCCTCACTTCTCGATTACTCTCAAAATCAACTAAGGTTCGTCTCAATTCTGGTGTTAGTTCATCAGACAAGGCATTCTTTGCCTCTGGTCTATTAAATGCAATTATACCGATTCCATCACTGATCTCTGCCTGAAGATGATCAGTATTTTTTATAATATTATTTTTAATCATAGTGAGCGAGCCTTCTTCAATGCTGGTCTTTCTAAAAGTCTGTTTATGTATGCGTTTAAATGTTTATAGTCAACAATTTCTGCTCCAGCTTTCATAGCACCGAAGCATGCATGACCTGTCATAATATCCGCTCCTGAAAAATTTCCTGTTAAGTAATCTCTATCTTGCAATCTATTATCTACATTTCCCAGCGCTACCCTCAACAATTTCAGCGCTCTACTAACATTTACATCATTTCTTTTCTCTTGTGGAAGAAGTATTGTCTCGACAACTAATATATTTACTTGCCCCATAATTGAGCCTTCTGCGTAATGCAGCCATTGCAAGTACTCAGGGAAAGAAGGATCATCTACATCTGGCACAAATTTTCCCTTTCCATGCCTAGCTAAAAGATATTGAACTATTGCTCCAGATTCATAAATTCTGGTCTCTCCATCTTCCAAAACGGGAATCCTTCCCATTGGGTGAATTTTATAATATTCAGGAGTACGTAGCGCCCTATCCCCAACTGTATATTTTTCAACATCATACTCTAATCCTAATTCTTCGAGTAGCCATGCAATTCTAACTGCTCTTGAATTTGGTGCAAAATATAGTTTCATTGTAATCTCCACAAAATCCTAAGCTTATATTATGAAACGACTTTTAAGAAATAAAAAATATTTATTTACAAAACGTTTTAAATACTCAAGGAGTTGAAATATGGTTATACTGTATAGAAAAACTGGGAGCCTAAAATGAACTTTGACGGTAAAGTTGCTGTGATTACTGGGTCTTCGGCAGGTATTGGTGCAGAGGCTGCAAAAAAAATAACCTCTATGGGTGGCAGAGTTACAATTAATTATTCAAAGAGTAAAAAAGCAGCAGAGGAAGTTGCGCATGAATGCTCGCAACTCGGAGAGACTCCTATTACAATTAAGGCCGATATTGCAGTTGATGAAGGCTGCAAACATCTCATTGATAGCACATTCAACGAATACAAAGATATTAACATTTTAATTAATAATGCTGGAAGAACGAAATTTGCTGATCACTCTGACCTAGATGCTTTGGAAAGAGAAGACTTTGAAAACATTTTAGCTCTAAATTTGAATAGTAACTATGAGTTAATCAAACATGCACGACCTCATCTCGCCAACAACAAAAAAAGCAGTATAGTAAACATCTCATCGGTGGCAGGGTTACGTGGATTAGGTTCATCAGTTGCCTATGCAGCCTCTAAAGGCGCCCTTAACTCTATGACATTGGCACTTTCGCGCTCTCTTGGAGCAGATGGAATAAGAGTGAATGCTGTGTGCCCTGGTTTTGTGGCTACTGACTGGTGGAAAAATAGCCTTGGAGAAGAAAAGTTTAAGAAAGCCATAAATGCTTATGAAAAAATAAATCCTTTGGGCGAATGTCCAACAGCTGAAGATATAATAGGATCAATACTTTTTTTTGCAAGTGATTTGAGCAATCATGTAACGGGTCAACTTTTAGCCGTTGATGGCGGACTGCTAATTGGAATGCCATTGAAACTTGATTAACTATCGAAAGCAAATATCGTCTTTTAAAAAAGAATAGAGTGTTGGTTATGAACAATCTATGGGAAACCACTTCAAAAGAGAAAATAACTTGTCCTGATAGGCCCGAAAATCAGGTTGCTGATTTGATAATAGTTGGAGGAGGTTTTACTGGT
>CACIAQ010000063.1 GCA_902584635.1 uncultured Alphaproteobacteria bacterium | reverse complement strand
TCCTCTAATACTAAAATTTTTTATTTTTTCATACTTTCCCGTTAACACAATTCGATTTGCTAAATCTTCACTTATGACAAAATTAGTTCCCAATTCTTTACAAGAATCACAAATTCTACTTGCTACGTTAACTGGATCCCCAATAACAGCAAACTCGGTTCTCAATTCGTTTCCAATATTACCAACCACACACGAACCAAAGTGAATACCAATCCTATGTGAAATTTTCTGTAGACCATTTAGTTCTCTTGTTTTGTTCCACTCCTTTAACTTCTTATTCATAGTTAAGGCACAATCAAACGCATTTTGTGCATCATTGCCGACAGATTTCGGTGTTCCGAAATTAGCCATAACAGCATCACCAACAAATTTATCTACTGTACCCTTATGAGCAAAAATAGAGTCAATCATTATCGACTGATAATCTGATAATAAGGAAAGTACATCCTTTGGATCCATTTTTTCTGACAATTTTGTAAAATTAACTATGTCTGTGAAGAGAATAGCTACATCTAGCCCTTTTGGGTTTTTTCCTATAACCTCTATTTCAGATGCCTCTATTTCCTCTTTTATTTGAGGTGAAAAATATCTTCCTAACTGAGCATTAGATTTCTCAAACCGTGCGATGTTACCTGTTAATCTTTCGATTAGAAAGCTTACGAAAAGAACCGTAATGACGTAAATTACAAAATTGCCCACATTGGCGATAAAAAAAACTCTGTAAATAGCATTATTGTCTGAATACACTTTACCCATATCTGTTGATAAATAGGCATTTGGGAACATCTGGAAATATCCATATAGTTCATAACCAAAAAAATAGACTGTAATAAAGATTGATAGAAATAGAACCACCGAAAACCTCAAATAAGTTAAAGAGAACAAAAGAAAGCTCAGTGGAACCAAAAATTGAAAGTCCATGCTTCTGCCTATCCATGCCTCTGGATTTTCTATGCTATTCACGAAGTCGTATGGGATTATTTGCCTGAATATTATGAAAGAGACAATCACTTTCAAAACAGAAACAGCTAAAAGAAATCTGTAGTTACCACTATTAACAAAGTAAAAGATTGAACCAGCTATTAACATGCCTATGATAAGATTAGCTAGAACGATTTGGTTTGACACTGGAAGATTGAAAGTCTGGAAGAAGAAAAAATTGGCTATGCCTATGGTGTTAGTAACTACGAAAACAGCAGAGGAAAGCTTTAATCCCGCTACATGTCTATCTCTTTTATGATCAAATTCTGTTCTCACTAGGCTAGTCCATAGTTTTCTTGTAGATAATTTTAATAGATGCAAACGTTATTGTCCTAGTATGAAGAAATGAAAGATGTTTTAAGAGGAAAACGTTACGTAAACTGATTGATTACGTTACGTAAAAAATCTTTGAAATTATTGCGTACTTTTTATTATCAGTAACACTTGAGTCTAAATCAACTGGTGGGTTGAGTAGTAGAAACATCTTTTCTGCAAATAAAAAAGTCGCCATTTTGACTACCTCTTGGTCTGTGCAACTCCGCACAGGAAATAAGGGACGTACATTTAGAATTTTCTTGGAGCATACTGCAGTCAAGCACTGCAGAAAAGAGCTCCAGTGACGTCAATCTTGTAAATTAATTTTTGTGGTCCTATGGTTCAATATGCCTTCCAATATTGATCGTAAAATTGCTGTTATATTTGTTGCCGACGTAGTTGGCTATTCCAAGCATATGGAAAAAGATGAAGATGCCACAATCAATAGCTACAATTCTTGTGAAAAGATCTTACATAAACTGCTCAAAAAATATAAAGGATCTGTGTTTAACACTGCAGGAGATTCGGTCCTAGCTGAATTTCCCAGTGCTGTTAATGCTGTTGAGTGTGGAGTTGAGTTCCAAAAAGAGATAAAGAAAAAAAACGACTCTCAAAAAGAAGGTGTAAAGCTAGAGTTCCGTCTCGGTATAAATATGGGAGATGTTGTAACAAAAGATTCCAACCTTATAGGAGACGGTGTAAATATCGCCGCTAGGCTAGAAGCTCTTGCCCAACCGAACGGAATATCAATATCAAAAAGCGTATACGACTTTGTTGTGCCAAAAACAAAAATGACTTTTAATGATCTGGGTGTGCAAAAAGTTAAACAGAACGAATTCCATGCGTTCGATATACTTCTTGATCCATCTCAAAAGAGAACACTTAAAAATAAAAAAAGCAAAGGTTTTATGTCCATTGGAGCAATTGCAGCTCTTTTAGTAATTGGCCTCTTGGTCTTTTCAACATCGAGCATATTTAAAGAAGATACGACTCAGGAAGAACAAGTCCAGAAAAACAAAAACTCTCTGCCCACTATATTGGTTAAGCCATTTCAGACGTTGGGTTCAGATAACAGTTCCGTCGGAACAGCTTTAACCGAAGGCGTAATATCTATTTTATCAAAATATAATGGAATCAACGTTTTGTCCTCAAGCACCAGTTTTAATATATTAGAAGAAGATATAGGCGACGATGAGATCGGCAGAAAGTTTGGCGTAAATTATTTGATAAAGGGTTCTGTACAAGCTTTTGGTGAACAAAATAGGTTAACCGTAGAACTTTATGACTTAAAAAAGAGAACAATATCTTGGTCAGATTTGCTAGATTTTCAGCAAAAAGACATTTTTAAGGTTCAAGATGACTTGGGGACAAATTTACTGGTTGAACTACAAGTAAATATGGTTGAAGGCCAAAATGCAAAAAAATGGTTGACGGAATTTGAGTCCTCAGAAGCTTATACTATTTTTCTCAATCACAGAAATGAATGGAGAAGATGGACACCTGAAGGCTATAATAAACATTTAGAACTATTTGATAAGTTAAAAAAAATTTCGAGCAACCAATATGTTATGGAATATATCGAAGGTTGGACAATATATCAGAGGTTGCGTCTAGGTCTATCTCAAAACCGAGAAGAGGATATTGCACGTCTAGATTATATTTCTCAAAATATTATAGATACTAGAGGAAATGATGATGCGTACATGATGAGAGCGAATGTAGAATTTATCTTTTTGTCAAAGGATTGCGATATAGCGATGGGCCACATTAATAAGGCGCTATCTATCAATAGTGCTAATCCAACTGTTTTAAATGTCGGCGCAAATATTTTGGAAATGTGTGGATTGACCGAAAAAGCCGTTGGTTACCGCTATGAAGCTCTTCGATTGATGCCAAATGATGTACAGCATATGGTGAAAATGCAGTTGGCCCCTCAGCTTTATATGCTTGATCGAAAGGATGAAATAAAGACACTATTAAAGGATGTTCTAAACGATGAGTTCTCTAACAAAACATCGCTTCTCCTCATTCTTTATGCTGCTTTAGAGGCTGAAAGTGGTAATTTAGAAGAGGCTAAAAAGTTATTAGCAAGAGCTAATAAGGCAGGATTAAAAATATCGAGGTTACAGAATTGGAAAAACGGGAAAATTTATCCTCTCATCAAGCCTTACTTAGATGAAATTGGCTATTTAAATCAATAGAAGCAGCAAATATATAAACTTTTATGGATTAGAAAACTTTATGAATTGCAAATAGCAACGAAAAAAGTACCTTTTACGCCAAAGACGTACTTTGGTATCGCTACCTGTCATCTCTTTTTGCCTTCACTCTCACACGCTTTGGCTGTTGCTTCGGCTTTGCTCTAATCTTTATTAAAAGCAGGATGGTGGCTAATATTACTACAAATATTATCATATCATGGACATAGTAGTTGTTGGTGGTTTTACAAGTTATTGGTAACCACTTTTGGCTACTTCTTTCATATTAAAACAAGGATAGTTTAAAAAATTAGCCGAGCGGAGAAGCAACACCACAGTATAATATAGGGTTAATTTCTTTTAAAGTAATTTAAACATGCAAGACTTTAGTGAAGCAGTGACTTAAGGTGTTGGAAGGTTCACTTTCTATAAGCCCATTCTTTTACTAGGTCGGGAAACTCAGGAAACGTCTGTTCGATAGAAGCTATTTCAAATGCTTTCGGTATTTCGGAAGATTTTTTATGCTTGAATAGGAATTCAAAAGCAAATTCAATCAGTTTTCCTTTATCTTCTTTGTTATCAGTCAATTCGTATAATTGATTATCCGAAAGAGTTACGTTAAAGATAGAGCTTCGCGATTTGTGTTTTTCAGACTCATTTACTATCACGCCGAACACATCTTTGGTTCTGGAGAAAATTGTCAATTTCATTCAATCTCTTCCGCTTACTTCCTTTCGAAAGATAAACGATAGCATACTTCAACCTTCACTAATACAAATAATGCCAGTGGAACACTTAATAAATGGTTAAGAAGCGAAGGCTTCAGTCAGTACTCCATGCATAGCTTTAGGCATTCATTTAGAGATAGATTGAGATATGTAGCTTGTCCTTCTGAGATTGCTGACCAGATAGGCGGGTGGTCTAATAAAACAGTTGGGCAAAGTTATGGCAATGGTTACAGGCTTTGTGACTTGAATATTTGGATGCAAAAACTGGTGTGAAACATAGCCTTAGAGTCATTCAGAGCCTGTTCTTACAGCTTATAACTTATACAAAATAGGTAAAGATGAGGCCTCAGAGAGTCTTAAACAAAGTCTGATAATATGTTTGCTGCTAGTTTAAATGTTTATGAACCGCCAACCCAATATTAATTTTTAGATTTATTATGATTTAAATACATCTTTTTTTTTAAAATTAGATTTCGTTACTGAACTTAACTGATATAAAAATAAAATTGACAGAAACACCCTTTTATGGAGAATTAGTTTAAAAAAAGAACTTTTTAATGGCTTTAGAAGACACGAGGCATATCCGCAAAAGACGCCATGTAAATGGTATGAAATTGGCGTCTATCGTACAAGCATGTATTATCTTCGTAGGATTAATTTATAGCGTTTTAATAGCATCGTGGTATAGCGAACTCGCTGAAAAGTTATGGCTTTTATATCAAATTGCTTTGGTTACAATATTTACGACTATAGCTATTTTTGTGAATGCTAGAAGGTACAATTTATTTCTGATATTAGTTTTAGCCGTATTTATAATCGGTCCCTTTTTACGCGTTAGTATTTTTAATATAGAGGGACAAGCGGTAGGGATGTTTGAATTAATGGGGGGCAGACTTCTGGATTATTCTTTTATCTGGGCTGGATTTGGAATGATTATTGGCGTTATGCATGCCAACTTTTATCTAGCATGTTTTATTATCCTTTGGCAGGTCTTCTTAACATTATTCGGGGTTTATAACGTTACGTCGAATTCATTAACTTTCTTTTCAACTGATTATTCTGTGATTGCTCAGGAAATCTTCTCGATGCATTTTGGTATATTCTCTCAGAATATCATTTTATTAATTTTTTCAGCAGCAGCACTTATTGTAATCTCTTTAATGATGGAAAGAAATCTCGAGGAAGCCACTCAACAGGAGCGTTCCAATACTTTACTTGGAAGATATTTTTCTCCAGAAGTAAGACAAGAAATAGAATCAAGTAATTTCAGTTTTGATAGTGCTGATAATGAAGAAAAAAATATAGCAATTTTATTTACCGATATCGTAGGTTTTACAAAGTTATCTGAAGGAATGAAGCCGAAAGAGGTGCTTGATTTATTATCTGAGTATCAAACTAAAATGGTTGCAGCTATTTTTCAACATGGAGGAAGTGTCGATAAATTTATTGGTGACAGTGTAATGGCAACTTTTGGAACCCCTGTTTCAAGAGGCAACGATTGTCAAAATGCATTTAATTGTATTAGACAGATGCAAATTAGTATGAGGGAATGGGAACAGGAAAGAACGAAAAATAATTTGCCGACTATCGAACATAGGATTGGTCTTCATTTTGGGCCATGCTTTGTGGGTAACGTGGGGAGTGAAGATAGAGTTGAATTTACTGTTATAGGAGATGCTGTAAATGTAGCAAGCAGAATATGTGACGCTTGCAAAGAAACAAAATCTGAAATTCTTCTATCAGATGATGCGTTTTTAAGGCTAAACGAAAAAATTAAAACGGAGATTTTAGAAGATGTTCAGCTACGTGGAAAAAGTAAAAAAATAAATCTCCATCGTATTACCGTATGACAGTTAATGGGCCTGCCAATTTAAGTCATTAATAATTTTTTAAATATAGTAAATTATTACGGTTTTAACTGCGCCAAACAGATTCTTATCACACCACAGTGAGTGAAGAATTGATATGGACTACTTATAATATCTTTTTGCCTTCACCTTAACACGCTTTGGTTGTTGCTTAGGCTTCACTCCAAGCTTTGTTAAAAGCAGGATTGTGGCTAATGTTGCTACGAAGATTATCATACTTTGTATGTAGTAGGCGTTGGT
>CACIAQ010000062.1 GCA_902584635.1 uncultured Alphaproteobacteria bacterium | reverse complement strand
CGGTATTAAAATAATAAATAATAAAGAGTAACATATGCAGCCAATTGAAAAAATTAGGAATTTTTCAATTATAGCTCATATAGACCATGGAAAATCAACTTTGGCTGATAGGTTGATTCAATTTACAAATACCGTTTCCTCCAGGGATATGAAAGAACAAATTCTAGACTCCATGGATTTGGAGAGAGAACGCGGAATAACAATAAAAGCCAATTCCGTCCGCTTATCTTACAGAGCTAAAAATGGGAATGAATACATATTGAATTTGATAGATACTCCTGGACATGTTGATTTTTCTTATGAAGTTTCTCGATCTATGAGAGCTGTTGAAGGTTCTTTGTTAGTAGTCGATGCAAGTCAAGGAGTAGAAGCTCAAACTTTGGCAAATGTTTATACCGCTTTAGAGGCAGATCACGAGATCTTTCCAATCCTTAACAAAGTAGACCTACCTGCTTCTGATTGTGATAAAGTGGCACAACAAATAGAAGAAGTTATTGGTCTAGATGCTTCATCAGCATTGCAAATATCCGCAAAAACTGGAAAAGGTATTGACGAAGTCTTGGAAGCAATCGTCAAAACGTTACCACCTCCGAAGGGAACTTACACTAACCCTCTAAAAGCTATGCTTATTGACAGTTGGTATGATAGCTATCTAGGAGTAGTGGTTATGATCCGAATTGTTGACGGAGAACTAAAAAAGGGTGACAAAATAATTATGATGCAAAGTGGTGCTAAGTATATTGTAGACTCAGTGGGTGTACTGAAACCAAAAATTCAAAATGTTGGTATTTTATCAGCAGGAGAGATAGGGGTATTTACCGCTTCTATAAAACAAGTAAGAGATACCCGTGTTGGCGATACTATAACGCTTGAAGGAAGACCTTGTAGTGAACCACTTGCTGGATATGAGCCTGCCAAGCCTGTTGTATTTTGCGGTTTTTTCCCTGTTGACAGTTCAGAATTACCAAGACTATATGCGGAAATCCTATCTAAAAATGAAGATATAAAAAAATTGTGTAAAAAATTTATTAGGTCTAATAGCGTACTGTATTTGGGACGAGATATTTTATATCCTATAGCCCTAGAGGGCGCATTGAAGTTGAAAGAGATTAGTTATTTGCATGCAGAGGGGTATGCTTCCGGGGAGCTGAAGCATGGACCAATAGCGTTGATTGATAAGAGTATGCCGATTGTTGCGTTGAACCCATCGACGCAAGTATTTGAGAAAACGTTATCTAATTTGGAGGAAGTAAAGGCGAGGAAGGGTAAAATAATACTGTTTACAGATGAAAAAGGTAAAGAGTTATCTAAGAATTTAACCAAATCAATTTTTCAGTTACCCAGTTGTTCCGATTTTCTTGTTCCAATTTTATACGCTCTACCTCTCCAGCTAATAGCCTATTACACAGCTTTAGAGAAAGGAACCGATGTTGATCAACCAAGAAATTTAGCGAAGTCAGTCACCGTGGAGTAGTTCGGAACGGACTTTTAAGCGAAGAAAATAGATACTTTAATTTCTTATATTTTGAGGTTTCACAAAGGTTTGACAACCTTATACCTGAACAAAACCCAAATGGATATTCTGAAAAACAACTAAAAACATACCGTTTGGTTAACTCTCTTTATGAAAAGGGATTAGGTTATAGAAAAATTTCAAAGTATCTCAATTCTATTAACGTTAAAACTTATACTGGAAAAACTTGGACAGGGAGTTTAGTATATTCTGTTATGAAACGTTTTAAAAAAAAGACTTAAAAGATTAAAGCAAAAAAATAAAAATTATCCTATATATCGTTCCAAGATGATTATGAGGTTTGAGAAAGAGTGATTGATGTTTTTTCTGGAGAATATTCTCAATACCTTTGTTTTTCAGTCTTTTGTTCAACCAATAAGTTAGTTTCAGATAGGAATAAACATCTCTGGTCTGAAGAACAACAAAAGACACACGACTTAATAAAATCCCTAAATGACTCTGGAATGGGTTATAGGAAAATATCCCATCATTTAAATGAATAAGGAATTAAAACTAAGAATGACAAAGATTGGACAAACGGATTAGTTCATTCAGTTCTGAAAAGATACTCTGAACGAAAAGAAAGATTGGCATTTAGAAATAAAGAGTATCCTCTTATTAGAGGTAAAATGTGGAAGGAGTTTACGAATTAAAACTTATGAAAAGATTTTTTATTTATGCTTTCACAAAAACAAATTAGCACCGCAAAGATTAAATATGAAAGTGGCGAGAGTCTAAAAATCATTGCTAAGTATTTCAATATTTCAAGGAGTTCTCTCGGTAGGTTGTTTAGAATTAATGGTATAGCAATAAGAACTGCAAGAGATGCTCACCGCAGTGGGTCAAAAATCCCTCATGAAATTCAAAACAAAATATTTGATATGAATTCAAAAAGAGTACCGCTCCTTGAAATTTGTAAAAAATTGAATGTTTCCTACGGAGCATTACATTCCTTACTCAAGAAAAATAACCTTTTGTGGGGAAGACGATTTAAAGATCTACCAAAAGAAAAAATCATTCAAGACTATAATCAAGGTTCAACAATCAACCAACTGGGTGCTAAATACTCAAGCAATCCTAAAACTATTAAAAAAATTCTTGAGAAGAATGAAACTCCAATAAGATCATTCCAAGATTACAAACAAGATATACCTAATCTTTCTTCATTATACGAAGACATGATCCAAAATAACAAATCGCTTAAAACAATTGCTTCTAGTATTGGAATTTCTAAATTTATTCTAAAAGAAAGATTCATTGAAAAAGATTTTAAGTTGCGGAGCAAATCAGAAGAACAAGAAATAACAAATTTAGAAAAGTACCCAGACTTTGATTTTGATTTTTTTTCACGAGAAACCCCAGAGGTATTCTATTGGATAGGTTTTATCGCTGCAGATGGCGCGGTCATCGGTAAATTAGGATCAAAACTAAAATTAACTATGAACCTAAAATATAGTGACAAAACTCATCTCCAAAAGTTACGCACTTTGCTAAAACATGGAACAATATCGCAGTCGGATATGTCAAAGTATGAGTACAAGATTGGAGATAAAAAATTCAGGGGTACAAAAATGGTTAAATTTGATTTGTCTTCGTCAAAACTATGTAGATCCCTCGTAGATCATGGCATCACTCCACAAAAGACCCATTCGCTGGCACTGAGTGAAAGACTAAAAAGTTCAAAAGATTTTTGGAGAGGTTACATTGACGGCGATGGTTCTATTACTCCTCTAAGAAACAGTAAAGGCAATATCTCCACAGTGTTGATGTTAGGGGGAGGAAGTAGAAGAGTGTTGGAAGACTTTAGTGAATTTCTGATTAGTCTTGGAGTTACAGTACCAGCAATAAGCGTAGTTCATTATAAAAAACCTTTTTATAAAGTCCATGTGTCTGGAGAAAGAGCAAGGCATGTCATAAAGTTTCTTTATGAGGGTGCCCCTGTATCTGCAAGACTTGAACGGAAATATAAAATCGCTATGACTTGGATTAAATGGTCAAGTGATCAACCTCAAAATCATACCAACACGTTAACAGTTGAATAGGGGTGAATGCGGATTTAATGAAACCAAATACTCTCATTTTTTGTGTTTCTCCGTCCAAATAAGAACCAACAAGTTAGTCTTCCATCAATCAGAGAGATACACACCAGAACAAGAGGAACTGCACGATTACATCAAGAATCTGTACGACTCTGGAATGTCGTATCGTAGAATAACTAAACTCCTCAATAAGAAGGGTATTAAGACCCATACTGGTAAAGAGTGGGGTGAAACTGGAAACTCTGTCTATTCAGTCCTCAAGAAGTATCGTCAAAGAGAAGAGAGATTAGAACTTCTTAATAAGGAATATGAACTTGAGTGGGGAAAGATGACAATTGAGTGGCGATTAAAGTAATTGAAAAGAACTAATTTCACATTAATCCAAACTCATTCCCCCACCGCCTAGACTACCTCTAAAGATGATAACTTTTTTGCTGTCCATCACACAAATTTTATCTCCGTCCTCTCCTCTACCACATCTTCCTAGTTCATTCTGAAACTCTTCAAAATCATCCATACTAACACCAGTAAATTTTGAAACCGAAGATAAAACCTCATTAAACGAATAAGAACAACCACGATAGGTATTACAACCAAATACAATTCTATCGTTCTCTGGACCTGGATAGTCTTTGGTCACTATTTTAATAATATAATCAGGAAATAAATTATACCTTTCATCGGTATAGCAAGTAGTATTGTTATTCTTTTTCTCACACTTAAAGTTTTTCGATTTTAATGTATCAACAACGTCATTACCTTGCATTGCCATATTTACTCCCCTAAATGTAATTGGTTCAGCATTAGTAATGTTCACATAAACTACAAAAACATATAAAAAAGTAATTAATTTAATAAGCATTTTAGTCATTAGTTTTATCCTTTGCACGAACAGAATTATCTTTATATTTCGTTATTTAAGAACCTTATTCAAGAACTTATTAAAGTTTGTTATTGCATTTATAGATTATGAACTTTTATTTAGATTTGAGGGGATACAGTTCCATTCAATAATGGAGAGAAACCAAACGCACCAGACTTAATCTGGTTCTCCAATCTTCTGACAATCTCATCACTATCATCAGTCTCAAATCCTACATAACGATATGAGAGGTTGTTTTGGATAAAGTCCTTGGTGAGTTTATCCAAAACTCCAATTGAGGGTGAGTATTCACCTTTCTCAATCAGTTTTGGAATTACATAGAAATCGTGAATGTAGATACAGAACTGGTCACCACTTCTTCTACCAGATGCGTGGGAAATCATTCTTGAGAGTGGACTGCGTTTCTCCAGAGATTTCTGCAATCCACTTATACCGATATAGATGAACTTATCGTCTTTATTCCAGACAGAATAGATTATTGAACCTTTGTTTGGGATATGTCTTCTTGGGTCTTCAGAAAAACTTATAGAACTAATTGAAGAGTCAAATAGTGCAGATACATCAATTCCGTCTAATACATAGTTAGTCATAACAAGAACCTACCATATTAATTTTAGGTAGGGTATAGATGACGAGTTTTGCTTTTAATAAATTGGATTATGGTGTGCAACTTAAATCCGCATTCAACCGCAGTCCGTTACTGTAGAATAAATCATTGATTTTATTGGTTTTTTTTACCCTACAGAGTGATAGGGTAAATGTTTCTGTAGGTATGCGTTTCTGATATAGTTACAAAATGAGAAAATTGAAATACTACGTTTATTGTTTGATTGATCCAACAAATGAACATAAACCTTTTTATGTTGGCAAAGGTACTGAGAATAGAGTTGGTGTTCACTTGGAGCGAGAGGTATTATCTATCCCAGCGGAAGAAAGAAATGCCAACGACGTAAGAAGGGAATATATCGAAAGCAAAGGTGCAAAAGCATACGAACGTTTATTTATGTGGGATTTATCTGAGGAAAGTGCATTCGCAGTAGAAACCGCCCTTATTAATCTTTTACCTGATCTCACTAACATAAGTCAGGGTCAAAACCTTCTAAATGTAAGACGCAAAGAAGTATTTCCAGACTGGCATTTGCAGGACGACGTGGATTTAGTCCATAGAACAAAAGAACCTTTAGATTATCTTGATGCTCAAGATACAACTAGATCAGTATTCTTTTCTAAAACGGTAGCGTACAATGCCGCGGGGTCAGCGCATAAACTAGCAAAAGGTCCTTACCATACTCATTTTAAAACAGGTATAAAAATGTGGACAGGCAACTTAAATGATGTGGAATGGGATAATCAGTATGATGAAAAAACAGGTAATTATTATATTGGTGGTGAAAAAGTTGTAAGAAGGCATGGTTCTTGGGATAACGCAAAAAAAATACACCAGCAAACATATACTCGTAACAAATTGGAAAATAATAATAAATTTCTTTGTTTTACATATGGACTATCCCCAAGGGGGTTTATTAAATTTCTTGGGATCTATCAAGATGATTGGGAACAGTCAATAAAGGAAGAAAGAATAGTGAGAAAACTAATTGATACAAAGTGGTCGATTAACAACAAAATAGATTGAATATATCGGGAAACTAAATGACTCCAATTAACTTTTTTGTATTGATAAGAAAATTTCCTAAATCATTCATCTTTCTTTTTTGGAAACTTATATATTTTTCCTGATTTGCTTTTATATCTTTTCTCTAGAAATGTCATGACATCATCTTTTGAAAAGTATAATTCCGTTTCCGTATCCATATTTTTAGACTTTTTTTGCTTCGCTAAAGTATTGCCCTTTTGAATATCGTTTATTATTTTTTCCAAAAACTCTCTTACTGAGGTATCCAAATGTCTAAGATTACTTCTATTCCCTCTTGCATCTAATATTCTCAACATGTCGAATGTGTTACTTGCCGACATACTATGTTTTAACATTATGGGGATCGCAATCTGCAATGCTTGACAAATAATTTGGTTGTCTCTTCCAGTTACCTCTTCCATTAGTCTCCTCCTCAGTTTGCCAATGCCGTTTTAATTAATGTCAAAACAAGTAAAGCAACTGCTAC
>CACIAQ010000061.1 GCA_902584635.1 uncultured Alphaproteobacteria bacterium | reverse complement strand
TGAACAAATAGCGAAGATCGGTAAAACGATACCCGACTTTGCATCTGGAGATACGGTAAAGGTCGGCTGCAAAATAACAGAAGGTGAGAGAACCAGAATACAAAATTACGAAGGAGTGGTCATTTCTAGGAAAGGCGGGGCTACGCTGGCTGCATCGTTTACTGTTAGAAAAATATCATTTGGAGAGGGAGTTGAACGAGTTTTCCCACTTTATTCAACAAATATTGAGTCAATAACTGTCGTAAGAAGAGGTAGGGTGAGAAGATCTAAACTTTATTATCTAAGAGGACTAAGAGGTAAGTCTGCTAGAATAGCTGAGAAAACTAATTATAAAAACGACACGAGTAGCTAGCCTAACATAAAGGATTAGGGAGATGAAAAAAGATATACACCCAGATTATCATTTTATTAACGTAAAAATGACGGACGGAACAATATATAAGACTAGGTCTACATATGGTAAAACAGATGAGAACCTGAACCTCGAGATAGACCCATTAACTCACCCAGCATGGACAGGTGGTTCGCAAAAACTACTTGACACTGGAGGTAGAGTGTCAAAATTTAAGAAGAAGTATGAGGGGTTTAAGCTCTAACTTCGGTTTATTGTTATATACTATACTTAAAAAAATAAATCCCGGCACAGACAATGGTAAAGATTATTGTTTTTGGTAACGAAAAAGGTGGGTCTGGGAAATCCACAACAGCTATACATGTAGCAATAGCTCTCTGTTACAAAAGAAGAAGTGTGGGAATAATAGATTTAGACATTAGACAGAAAAGTATGTCTAGATTCTTAGAAAATAGAGCTGATTTTAAAAAGAAACAAAAGTCAGATTTACCTAGCCCAATTTATTACAAAATTGATCCATCTGATATGGATAGCAAGACCGAGTCTAATTCAGAGGAAGAGAAGAGATTCGCGGAAGCGTTAACAACTTTAGAAGAAAGATGTGAATTTTTAGTAATCGATTGTCCTGGAGGTGTATCAAATTACGTTAAGATGGCTCATACAGTTGCCGATATACTGGTTACACCGATGAACGATAGTTTAATTGACTTCGATCTTTTAGCTAAGATTGAGCCTCTCAGCGGGAAAGTGGTTGGACCTTCGATTTATTCAGAAATGGTTTGGGAGTGTAGGCAACTTAGGGCTTCTGCAAAACACCCACCCATAGACTGGGTAATTCTGAGGAACAGACTGTCGCACGTTTTTAGTAGAAATAAATATCAAGTTGGTAATTCTCTGAAAAATCTCTCAAAGAGAATTGGGTTTCGGATAAGTACAGGGTTTTCAGAAAGAGTCATATTTAAAGAATTGTTTTTATCTGGCTTAACTTTGCTAGATCTTGAAAAAATGGACGACTGGAGGCCTACTCTTAGCCATATATCTGCTCGACAAGAAATGAGGATGCTAATAGATAGTTTGAATATAACCGGTGACTAGTTTAATAAAATGTTGCAGGCAGTTTCTTGAGCTCTGGTTCTTGAACATAGATTTTCTGCTAACGCATAAGTAATTGTATTGACAAAAATAGAGTATTTTTTCTCCTTATTTTTTTTTATTTTTATAGATGCATTATCAATATCAGCTAACAAATCAATGTTTAATAATAGAATATTCGGCATATCCTTCTCTGCTGACAATATATTTTTGTACATCCCAATTTGTACTTTGACACCATCTTTTCTGATACTCTCAATTGAAATATTATTATGCTTTTGATTTAGATCATTTATTCCCTCTATTCTGTCTGATCTTAAGATAGATTCAAGTGATTTTGGCTTCTCCAGCGGGATGGTCACAACAACTGTTCTGTTACTTGTGAAAATTTTTTCCAAGTTTAAAGGGGTCAACTTACTAATTTTTTTTTCTTTTGGTATGATTTTGAAAGCTTCATCAAACAATTCAATTACTTTTTTTGCCCTTTTTGAGGAAGAACTAGTACCAATTATAATTCCTACTAACTGTTTATCACTTCGTTTAGCTGAAGCCGCCAAATTATGTCCAGAGGCATTCGTATAACCCGTTTTTATTCCGGAGGCTCCCTTATATTGTCTCAAAAACTTAAAGTTTGTGTTTCTTATTACTTTTCCTGAAGCAGAGGTCTCTAATCTACTAAAAATATTGAAGTATTCTGGAAAATCTAACATCAGCCTACGAGCCAGCACTAGCATGTCTTTGGCGGTCGAATAGTGACCTATCTCGGTTAGACCATGAGCATTCTTAAACCTGGTAGAATTCATACCCATCTTTTTTGCCGTTTTATTCATAGCGTTAATGAATTTTTTTTCTGAGCCTGAAATAGCCTCACCTAAGGCAGTTGCAGCATCATTAGCGGATCTTATAGCAGATGCTCTAATTAAATATCTGATTGAGACACTCTGACCTGGTTTATACCAAAATTTCGATGGAGGCTCTGATGCAGCGTTTTGACTTATAACAGCCTTTTGATCTAATTTTAGTCGACCAAAGCGTATTGCATCAAAGGCCAAATAAAGGGTCATCATCTTTGTAAGAGAGGCAGGATGAATTATTTGTTTAGAGTTGTGACTACTTATAATCTTTCCGTCCCTGGCGTCAGCGACTATATAGGAGAAGGTTTTGGCCGATAGTTCTGATGCATAGATGAATATTATAAATATTATCAAAATACTCGAGGCTATGGATTCGAAGTAATTTTCCAAAACTATTTTTTTCATTTATCTAATACTCAGATATATAATTTGACTTACCAAATACATAAGCAGGTCTGATATGTAAAAATAGGTCAACCTTTTTTTGAAATTAAATTATAGTGGATCCAAAAGAAAATGTTAGTTATTACTTTTATTTACTTTTTAAAATAATTAGACTGGATTAAGAGAACAGAGAAATCAAGAGCGGAAAAAAGATGGCTAATAAAGATGACGATATAAATAATGACTTATCAGATACGTCAGTACTTGTAAAAAAACGTAGTAAACTTAAAAAACCTCCACTATATAAAGTTTTGCTCTTAAACGACGATTTCACTCCCATGGAGTTTGTAGTACATGTATTAGAGAGATTTTTTTCTATTGGACACGAAAGAGCTGTCCAGATAATGCTAACAGTACATAAAAAAGGGATTGCTGTTGTTGGGGTGTATTCTCACGATATAGCTGAAACCAAAGTCACTCAGGTTATGGACTATTCTAGAAAAAATCAACACCCACTACAATGTACTATGGAGAAGGAATAGATTGCATAGCCTGACAATCCAAAGGTTTGAAACATTTTGGAGCCAATTGTCCCCTTCATTTTCTAATCGCAAATTAGCTATAATGGGATCTGAGAAACCACAAAACTTTAATTGCGTTAAGACCAAGCATTTGTGTCACTTCATTTCAAACGCAAAAGATTCTTTAAGAGATGCTAAGCGTTTAGGTTTCATGATTTCCACTAATTTGGAATGTAATTACGATATAATTATTCTCGAATTGACAAAGAGTAGGGAAACTAATTTGGGACTTGTATCTTCAGCGGAAGAACATTTAAATGTTGGGGGAAAGATGATTATAAATGGTGATAATCAAATAGGCGTCAAAAGCTTTCTCAAAACAGTCTCTATCCACTGGCCTGCAGAGATGGTCATTACAAAAAAAAAAGGTAAAATAGCTATTTTCCTTAAAACAAAAAAATTATTTTGTCGTTGGAAAAAATATCGAGATTTCAGTATAAATAGAGATGGCTATTATACAAGATGTGATATGTTTTCTCCAAAAGAGATAGATAAGGGTTCTCAAAAACTAACCTCAGTATTTAGCACTAACTTATTTGGAGAAGTGGCTGATCTTGGATCTGGCTGGGGATATTTAAGTAAGGAAGCACTTAAACTAAATGCAAGAATCACGAGAATTACATTATTTGAAAGTAATTATTCAGCATATCTTGCATCAAAAAAAAATATAGACGATAAGAGAGCTACATTTAGATGGGCTAGTCTAGAAAATATCACAAACTTAAAACAACGTTTCAATCACGTAATTTGTAATCCTCCCTTTCACTCCGGACGTTCGAAGGATCTAAGTTTACTAAAATCCTTCATTTTTCTTGGCTCTAGGCTAGTAAATTCCCAAGGTTGCGTATGGATGGTTTTTGTCTCGGGAGTATATTTAGAGAATGAACTTCGAGAGTATTTCGAAAATATTAAGATTTTGTACAAAGATAAGCACTATTTTGTTTGTCAGTTACTAAAGCCAAAAACTAAGGGATATAAGCATGTTTAATAATTTGCAAAATAAAACTGCTATTATAACGGGAGCATCGCATGGCATTGGACTGGAAATTGGTAGAAAGTTTCTTTTAGCAGGAGCAAATGTTGTTTTTACAGATTATGCTAAGTTTGATCTTAAAAGCTTAGTTTCAGGAATTTCCTCAGAAAGTGGGAGTGCCCACTCTTTTTATGGGAACATGCAGGATAAGCTAGCGGTCAATAATCTAATTGCAACAACATTAAATAAATTCGAGAATATGGATATATTGGTCAACGCAAGTAGAACAATTATCCCCTCAAACCCATTAGACGAAAAAGAAGGAGCCCTTGAAAAGTCTCTTTCGCAAAATCTTATTGGGACCCTTAATGTAAGCCAACTTTTCGCAAAAACGGTGATCAAACAAACAAAAAACAGAAAAAACAGTGAAATTGTAGGTTCAATTATAAATTTGACATCTATTGCGGCTAATCAAACAATACCCGAAATGATGCCATACTCTGTGAGTTGTGCTGCTTTGAACCAAATGACAAGATCACTGGCAGTTTCACTGGCAAAGAGTGGGATAAGAGTCAATGCTATATCTCTCGGTAGTATTATGAGTTCTAGCTTACGCTTAAATCTTCATGGTGACCCCGAACTGCACGACTCTATAATTGATGCAACTCCGTTGGGGTATATTGCAGAGCCTGACGAAGTAGCAGATCTTGCTCTTTTTTTGTCATCAGAAAGTGCCAAATTTCTTACTGGTCAGGTGGTTACCATTGATGGTGGACGATCTATTTTGAACAAATTAGAAAAAACAGCCTACTAATTTATATAAAGTTATTTTAAATTAATTTTCCTACTGAGAATTATTACTTAAGAGAGACTTAGATGGTTCCATCACAACTATTTCCGTTTCAGAGCCCATTGCAGTCTGTGGCTCAATAAATTTTTCTTTGGGCAGCTTGTCTAATACTTTCTGAAGCTCAATTTGCTTGCATAAGCCTAATATCACTGGGTCAGTTGGGTTGAGATTATTTATGTTCCAGTGAGTTCTTTCTCTTATGGCCTTGATGGTGTTTTTTGTAGTACCGATTAACTTAGATATTTGCCCATCACTTATCTCAGGATGAAACTTTACTAGCCAAGCTATCGCAGCTGGTTTGTCTTGTCTTTTGGAAAGAGGTGTGTATTTTGGGCCCCTAGATTTTTTCTCGCCCACTGCAGCCGGGTTCTTATAAAGCTGAAGATCTAAATCTTCATTTGCTTCACACTTCTTTATCTCCTCTGCTGTAAGCTGACTATTTATAATTGGGTCAATACCGCGTATTCCACCTGCTACCTCACCATCTGCAATACCGCTAACCTCTAGCTCATGAAGGCCACAAAAAGTCGCTATTTTCCAAGTTTCTTTTTAATACTTCAAGATCAGATACAAGTTTTTCTTGCGATTTATTCTTCTCAATCTCATTACTTGAGATCATCTTATTGTAAATATTTAAAAGGGATTGCTCATCATGCATTTTTACTGCTTCTATCTTTAAGTAGCTCGGTTTGCTTTTTTCGTTCTCTCAGAGATGAAATCTTTTTATCTGTTTTAGAACCGAAACACTTGTGGCAAGAAATCCCTTTCTCATAATGCTCATGGTTTTTATCATTGACTCTCAAAGGACTTCTGCATGCGTGACATAACTCATAGTTACCTGGTTCAAGGTTAGTATTAACAGTCACCCTTTGGTCAAAAACAAAGCAATCACCTTTCCATTTTGATGCGGGCGAATTTCCCACTTTGTCGAAATAATTCAATATACCACCCCTTAAATGATAAACTTCCTTTACTCCTTCAGTTTTAAGAAAACTAGTTGCCTTTTCACACCTAATTCCACCAGTACAAAACATTGCGATCTTTTTATTTTTGAAGGCTTTACTTTTGTCTTTCCACCATTTTGAAAACTCATAAAAGCTGATTGTATGAGGGTTTACGCTTCCCTCGAATGTACCTAATTTGACCTCAAAATCATTTCTAGTGTCGATAGTGACGACTTCTCTGTCAGAAATGAAAGCATCCCACTCTTCTGGTTCGATGTAAGTTCCTACTATCGATGCAGGGTCAATTTCAGGAAGTCCAAGCGTGACCATTTCCTTTTTTACCTTAACACTCAATTTCTTGAAAACATTAGAGCTCACAGTATTTTGTTTAAACTCCGGCACCGTTAACTTAAAGTTTTCACATAAAAAGCTCCTCACCTTTTCAGTCTCATCTTGATCTAAAGAACACATCCCGTTAATACCCTCATTACTTATTATTATTGTCCCGACTATTGATAATTCTTTGAGAATC
>CACIAQ010000060.1 GCA_902584635.1 uncultured Alphaproteobacteria bacterium | reverse complement strand
CAGCCTCGGGGCACAATCCCAACTTTACAAAAGGCAGGCTAAATTTTGTTTCCCTTTCAGCATATACAAAATCACAATGCAGTAAACAAGTCACCCCTACTCCGACTGCTAGCCCAGATACTTCAGCAACAATAGGCTTTGGAAAAGAACTAATTTCATACAAAAACCCCATAACTTCTGTCTCATCACTAACTGTATTGGGATTTGCGTTTGCGAAAGAAGTTATATCGTTACCCGCAGAAAAAATACCCCCCTCACCACATAAATGAACCACTTTTATGTCCTCTCTGCTCCGTGCTTCTTTAAAAGCATCATCCATAGTTTTATACATATGTCCCGTTAAAGAGTTTTTCTTATGCGGACGATTTATTAAAACTTTTGCTACTCCAGCATCAAAGGAAACTAAAATATTTTCCATAGATTAACACCTCTCAAAAAAGATAAAATTGGTTGGTTAAGTGTACAGCAAATATTTGAAAAGTTCAATTCATGTACTTTTAAATACAAAGTAAGTCATGAATACGCACTTTCATTTTATATGATTTCTCATCAAAAGACGAAGAAGAGTGCCGCAATATGAAGACAAGGTACAAAAAGAACCTTAATAATTGAATGCATATTTTTTCGAACTATATCGTTAGCATGATACATACATTGGTAAAACTTAAATTTTTAAAGCTCACATTACTTGGTGCTTTTGGAGCTGGCGTTTTAGCTACGCTTATAGCAAAAGAAATGCGTAACAAGAAGAAAACAGAAGATATAGACGATTAAGTTAACATTTTCGCATGTCTCCGCGTTTAATGCTATGTCGTAGTTTTTTTATTGGGACTTTGCACAAGGTGCAACGTGCATATTGCTAAACAATTTGTATGAAAATTTGTGAGTAAATAGCTTATCTGCTAAAATACAATTTAGAAAACATAGGCTTACAGAGGGGTGTGCTGAGGGCTACTCCACCAATTAGGTCTTCAACTATTGGTTCATATTTGAGTAATTTTATTATAAGTTAAATATGGAAAAAAAAATTTTTTAAATTTGAGCTCCATTTATGAATAACGTTAGAAAAATTCGCCAAACTCACGGAGAAAAAGAATGAAATTTATAGTTTTAGGAAAATATACCAAGCAAGGAACTGATGGCTGGTTGGATAATCCAGATGAAGATCGTCATGAGATGTTAAGCGGACTATCAAAAAAAATTGGAGGAACCCTATTAGATCTCTCTTACACGCGAGGAGAATATGATGTTATTGCTACCATGGAAGCTCCAAGCTTAGACACCATGACCGCTTTGAAATTATCTATGATGAAAACTGGAGCTATTGCTGAGTTGACTATTCTGGAAGATATAAACTTAAACGCAATCGCAAAGCAGGGGGCGGAGATGATCGGATTGTATAAGGCACCAGGAAAATAAAATACTAAAATAATATCTTTAAACATAACGTTGGTTTAGATCTGAGCACCTGTTGTTTTTTTATTCGACTAAAACAGAACATATGGAGGCACACAATAGGCAAAATAAAGTGTCATTGCGGTAAATGCGAGATTACTCTTGCCGCAGATAAAGCTCTTGGGTATTTCCTGTGCGGCTGCCAAGATTGTCGCCAAGCAGTTAAATGGGCGGAATTTAAAGGGGGGCAAAAGGGAGAAGACTTGCAGAAAGCAATTTACGTTCCTTCAGATATTTTAAACGCTAGCGGCAAAGAATACATGAAGCCCTTTCTGCTTCGAGAGGGTGGTCAATCGACAAGAGTTTACTGCGTTTCATGCTATTCATTATTAGGTGTTAATTTTCCTGCATATAATGACCAAAGATTTATGTTTATTGGGGGTCACTGCTTGACAGATATTGATACTTCAATGGACCCAGCAGTTGCAATTAATATGGTCGATTTTCCTAAAGATAAGGAGCTTAATTTACCTGATGGAATTACTATTGTGAATTCTATTCATGACTCTGACAGAAGTTGGACACAAATATCTGACGTTAAGATAATTAGAGAAACAGCTCCATCCAATAAGGGTATACGTTTTTCAGAGCTTATAAAAGAACTTGGAAGCCCAACAATTCTTGGATTTGAACCAGGTGCCACACCAACATAGTATTTACATGAACAATTGTAATTATATTATCATCTCATAAAATATTATCAGATAACGAAGGCTTACAGCGAACTGTAGCAGAGAGGCACTCCACAACCGTAAAGCGATTTATTAACACTTTAATCCTTCTTACAAAAATAAGGCTCTCAATGTCCTGATTTAAGATAGCAGGAATCATTTCTATCACTTTTTTTTCCTTACAAGGGCTAGAACTACCCCAACTAAAAAAGCCCCCAAATGTCCCGGCCAAATTACAGATACTGGTAAAATGGCAGAAAACGCATAAAAATATAAAATATGCGCAAAAACAAAAATGAACAAAACATAGATTATCTGAGAAATAGAACGCCTCCTCCTTAATCTCTTTATTAATTCTTCACTCAGAACAAATGCCAATAAACCTAAAGATGCACAATTAGCCCCTATTAGCGGCACTGGACTAGTGGGTTCGAAAAAATAGTAAAAAGTTGCCCCACCAAGAATGGAAAAAAAAAGTATCAAAAATGTAAGGTTGTCTTTTCCTAACCTTCTCAGGATGTTTCCAAGCAAATATAGAGCTATAACATTTATAAATAAGTGGATTACGTTCGAATGAATAAATCCATAAGCAATAAACATGAGATATTTTTGGAAAAAAAATACTTCCTTGTATGGACGTGTCAAGTCCAATGGAGCGAATGAGAAATGAAAGACAGCGCTTTGCCTGTAGCCAGGTCCCAATACTAGTAACAATATTTCGATAGCAGTGATCGCTAATATAAAGAGGGATATACGTTGTGATAAGGTCATAGAGTTATAATTCTAGAATAATTTGCACAGGTTAGGTTAGGGGGATAAAATAATTTTTTTCAAGTTACATTTTGACGCAATTCTACTGCAATATTTAGATATCTAATCTGCATTGTTTTCAATTGAAACCTGTAAGACCAACAATAATTCTTGGCTTCGTTAATTGAAAGGAAATTGAATGAAAAAGTTTAGTATCATATTATTTTTTGTAACTTCATTATTTACTGGCCTCACCAGTATTGGACATGCGGGAGGGCATTTGCCTGATCTAGTTGAAACAGCTGTAAAAGGTGGAAAGTTCAAAACTTTGGTAACTGCAGTAGAGGCTGCTGGTCTTGTAGAGACATTGAAAGGCAAAGGTCCATTTACCGTGTTTGCACCAACAGATGAGGCATTTGCAAAAATAGACTCAGCAACACTTGCCGATCTATTAAAACCAGAAAACAAGGATAAGCTTGCTGCAATTTTGACCTATCATGTGGTAGAAGGTAAAGTTATGTCGTCTGATATAAAAGGCGATATGGAGGCGCCAACAGTGAACGGTAAGTCTCTCTCGATAAAGCTAATGGGCGGAAAAGTAATGATTAATGACGCCACTGTCGTAGCACCAGATGTCAATGCAGACAATGGAGTGATACACATCATTGATACAGTTTTGCTTCCATAGCAATTTATGGCTTGATCAACGGAGGTTGGTCAAGCCACTTTGCACAAAGTGCAACACACATCGACAAACAGTTTGTATAAAGATTTGTGGGTGAAAATATAATCTAGTAAGATACAACCAAGATAACAAAGGCTTACAGAAGAGTGTGGTAGAGTGCTCGTCCGCCGCAATAAAAAGCATCCACAAAAGACAATCTTGTTGTATAATGTAAAGCTAACACAAACGTTTTATTTAAGTGATTTGGCTACAGAGTATAAATATAAGATAGAGAAATCGTTTATTGATTTTAATAGCCACCTAGCGGAATTTGGCTATTACTATTATGGAGTCGATGGGTTAAGGAAACTTTGTGAAGATAAAGGCTGCACTCCAAAGCTTTATGAAGAGTTGAAGATTGGTCCCATTACCTTCCAAACAACAGTTTCTTTTAAAAAGGAACTTCGACAGGACTCAATAATTATCGTAAATCCACGAATTACATCAATGTCAGAAGATTGTAAAAAGTGGTCTAGTCAAACTGATATTATGAATGCATCACGGAAACTTTGCGCTTCAATCGTAAGTAATGGGGCTTTCATGGACCACGTGAGCAGAAAAGTGATCCCGCCGCCAAAAGAATTACAAGAAAAATGGAAATTATTATTAGAAATTTACTAAAAAATTTCCAATTTTCTATGTCGTAAACTTATATTTAAAAAGGAGAACAGTATATAAAATATTTTAATAAAGATAGGTGTCTTTTCAGAACTAGTTGCTGCAAAATATAAAACCTTTGCAGATGAAAAATTATGCTTGAATAATCTACATGAAAAATTAATTTGTATCGTCATGGAAGAAATAAATAGGAGTTTTCACCATTACTTTTTTGATAGTGCAGTTGTAATCGGATAGGAGAAACCAAATGAAAATTTTGCCTGAAATTAGCGTAAATTCTAGTTACCTGGAAGAAATTTATAAAGATCTTCATTCTCACCCAGAGCTTGGTTTCGAAGAAGAGAGGACATCAAAAATTGTGCAAGAGAAATTGAAGGAATACGGTGTAGACGAAATACATACGGATATCGGAAAAACTGGAGTAGTAGGCATCATTAGAGGTAATGATGGTGGAGGAAATAGGAGAATTGGCTTAAGGGCTGATATGGATGCTCTTCCAATTCAAGAAGATACTGGACTTTCCTATGCATCAAAAGTTGATGGAAAAATGCACGCATGCGGTCATGATGCACACACAACCATGCTTCTTGGAGCGGCGAAGTATTTAGCTAAGACCAGAAATTTTAGTGGTAAAGCAATTTTAATATTCCAACCAGCAGAGGAAGGTCAGGGGGGTGCAACAAAAATGCTCGATGATGGATTATTCAAAAAATTTCCATGTGATGAGATATATGGCATACATAACGATCCCATTGGAAAAAACGGAGAGATAGGTATTTGTAAAGGTAAAGCTATGGCGGGCGCAGCCATATTTGATATTAATATCGATGGGATAGGTAGTCACGCAGCAATGCCTCATCAATCAAAAGATCCGATCATTATCGCACATGAACTTATTACCCAACTTCAAAGCATTTTAAGTCGAAATGTTCCTCCTTTGGAAACATTAGTCCTATCTGTAACAAAAATTCATGCAGGATCTGCATTTAACGTGATACCCAATAACTGTACTATTGCTGGGACTATTAGATATTTCTCAGATGAAATATATGCAATGGTTGAAGAGCGTTTTAAAAATATATGTAAGGGTTTAGAATTAAGTAATGGAGTAAAAATCAAGCTCAACATCAAAAAGCTTTTTGATGTTTTAGTTAACGATTATAAAATATCGGATTATTATATGGATGCTGCTGAAAAAATTGTTGGACAAAAAAACATTAATAGAAATCGGCTACCAGCTACTGGCTCCGAAGATTTTGCCGATATGCTACGGTATGTTAAGGGTGCATATTGCTTCATTAGCCATTCTGGGAAAGCGCCTCTTCATAGTCCTCACTTTACTCTCGATACGAGCATACTTCCAATTGGGGCATCAGTATTAGCCAAATTGGTTGAAGACAGATTGATAAAAAGCTAAATAGGCAAACCTAGCTATCTGAGAAATATAGTTTGAGGAGGCTATGTAGAAAGATCTTGAAGATTTTGATCTATCATCAAAAAAATTACATAATAAGTCATCAGAAATTTAAAATAACTATTTAGGCTAACTAAAATGGCAGAGTTTCTACAATTAAAACTTGAAGATGCAACATTGGATGAGATTGCAGAGTTAGCATTAAAGGCAATTGGGCTAAATGCTTCAGCAAAAAAAAACATAGATGTTAAAGATGTTTCTGGAAATAGCGGTGCTAAAACGTATGTCTGTTCCCTCCACAAGGTTCCAAAGTGCATAGTCAAAATTAGCAGTTCTAAAAGCATTATGAGTTCAAATCCAATAACGCAAAAGAGAGTGTCGCTCGCTACTGAAGTTCTTCGACATCAAAAACTCGCTCCCCCAATTATATTAAAAGGAACTGACTTTCATATTGAGCGCTCGGCTGGAATTTCTGTAATGCAGGATTTCTTTCATTTTAATGAAGAGTTAGCGCCACCTGATAAAATTGCTGAAGTTTTAGCAAAATTGCACTCAGCACCTACTAAATGGTATGATCAATTGAGAGCTGAATATTTAGATGGAGATAAATTTTTGTCTTCAGCATTACATTCGGTTTCACCTCACGCCCCATTTTGGTGTCTGCCATGGTCTGGGATTGATACAAAAATGCCGGTACTTGGAGTAGGTAATCCAGATCCGAGAATTGCAAAAAGAATTTTTGACCTTGGTGTAAAAACCGGAGTTTATAAAAAAGTCATACAGTGTGAAGCCTTTTCCCCTGTTTCGGAAGCCGCAAGACGACAGGTGGTCGTCCATAATGATTTCAAGCCAGATAACATATTATACAATCCCGAATCCAAAGAGCTTACGGTAATAGACTATGATCTAGTTCAAGTTGGAGCGGCAGTAATGGATTTT
>CACIAQ010000059.1 GCA_902584635.1 uncultured Alphaproteobacteria bacterium | reverse complement strand
TTGTGTTTATGCTTAACATAGTCATACTCGTTACTCCTTATACTAATTACTTAACTACACACAAATCGTTACAATCACAGAAACGACCAACTGAAAATTTGTTTAATTTTTTTTAAAAATAAAAAAACCCTCCCTAGTTTTCACTAGAGAGGGTTCTTAGGTTGAAGGCTATATATCTCCTATCGTACTAACGCTAGGACATTTTGTTTGCTTACATTAGCCTGGGCCAGCATTGCTGTCGCAGCCTGCTGCAAGATTTGGCCTTTGGCCAAATTAGATGTCTCAGCCGCGAAGTCGGCATCCATTATTCGTCCCTTTGAGGAAGATAGATTTACACCTATTTGGTCCAGGTTGGCAACTGTATTCGAAAGTCTGTTTGAAAGTGCTCCTAATTTGCCTCTCTCCGTCGAAACAGTTGCAATTGCGGTATCAATCTCACCGAGCATTGTTTGCGCATTTGCTGCTGACGTCAGATCACGAACAACATCATCAGTAGAAGATCCCCCTAAAACGTCATCGGGGCCCGCAGTATCAAGATCTAGATTGTGCGATGCTAAGCTCGTAAAGGTATGACTGACTTTATCGGATGCTGCATTATCTGTTCCTATATGAAAAGTTTTTGCGCTCCCATCAAATAACGATACACCAGCAAAAGACGTATTGGAGTTAATTCGATCAATCTCCGATTCCAATTGCTGAAATTCTGCGTCCAAGGCCGCCCTATCAGTATCATCCAACGTTCCGTTGGCTGCCTGAACCGCTAACTCTCGCATTCGGATTAATACAGAGTGCGTTTCAGATAGAGCCCCATCTGTTGTGTCAAGCATTGATTGCGCGTCAGCGGCATTTCTGGACGCTGCAGATAAACTCTGTACCTCACTGTTTAATCGCGTAGCAATAGCGAGCCCAGCAGCATCATCACGAGAATAATTAATTCTAGAGCCCGTGGATAATCGTTCCATAGCTGTCTCTATGCTTGCCGTTGTTTTTTTCGCGGCATTTGATGCGAATGCTGCCGCGTAGTTTGTATTAATATTTAACATAACCTCTCTCCCACATAAATATATATACCCACTAAAGGATAACGACGCAGCAACTCATTTGTTTAGAAAAAAGTCAAAAAAATTTAAGGCGTTGTTTTTAATAGAAAAAACCCTCTCTCCAATAGTGGAGAGAGGGTTTCAAAGTACAGTAACTTCGAAATTTGGGATCGGTTTAAAAAAATACCTATCTCTGTTATGGATATTAACTAACTAGAGTTAATACCGAATTCTTGCTGGCGTTTGCCTGGGCCAGCATTGCTGTGGCCGCCTGCTGAAGAATTTGATTTTTTGCAAGGTTCGACGTCTCAGCGGCAAAATCAGTGTCTTGTATACGTCCGTTAGACGACGCTAAGTTTACAGCAATTTGATCCAAATTTGCCATAGTGCTCGACAGTCTGTTTGAGTAAGCGCCTAATTCGGCACGTGCTGCAGATACTTTACCTATTGCTGTATCTATCGTGTCGATGGCGCTCTGTGCGTTTGCCTGAGTAGCTACGCCAACAGCTCTTACTTCACCGGCATCGAAATCACCATCAGCGTCTCCATCAGTCACTATACCAAGAGCTATTGCCCTTGTGTCATCTACTGCAATGGTAATTTTACTCGCAGTTGAGTTTGCAGTGCCAACTTGGAAAGTGAAGCTATTACCTTCTAACAGGTTATTACCTGCCCATGTGGTATTTTGAGCAATTCTTTCTACTTCGTTAGCCAATTGACCAACCTCTGCATCTAATGCCGCTCGGTCAGAAGTTGCCATCGTTCCATTTGCAGACTGTACGGCAAGCTCTCTCATTCTAAGTAATAAATTATGTGATTCTGCTAATGCTCCATCAGCCGTATCGATTAAAGACTGACCATCTGAAGCGTTTCTTGAGGCCATTGCTAAGCCCTGGACTTCTGCCGTCAATCGTGTCGAAATTGCCTGACCTGCAGCGTCATCTTTTGCGTAATTAATTCGTGAACCACTAGCGAGCTTTTCCATAGCGGAATCTAAACCTCGCGACGTTTGCTTTGCAGCGTTTGCTGCAAAAGATGCAGCGTAGTTTGTGTTGATATTTAACATACCTATATCTCCCAATTTATAAACAACCCATATGCGTAAACGACTGAGAAAATAGTTTTTTTAGTGAAATTTATAAAAAAATAAAAAAAAGCCTCCGGGAGTATCCCGGAAGCCCTAGGTTATTTATATTCCATAAGAGATATGGCCTATCACAGTATAGAAACGACAGGCATAATTTTTGTTTAGAAAATATTTAAAAAAAACCTCCCCTAGTTTTCACTAGAGAAGGTTCTTAGTTGAAGGCTATAATATCTCCTATCGTACTAACGCTAGGACGTTTTGTTTGCTTGCATTAGCCTGGGCCAGCATTGCTGTGGCCGCCTGCTGAAGAATTTGATTTTTTGCTAGGTTTGACGTCTCAGCGGCAAAATCAGTGTCTTGTATTCGTCCTTTAGACGACGTTAAATTCACTGCAATTTGATCTAAGTTCGCCATGGTGCTCGAAAGTCTATTTGAGTAAGCACCCAATTCGGCGCGCGCTGAAGATACATTACCTATCGCTGTATCTATTGTCCCTATAGCGGTTTGCGCATTTGCCTGACTTGCTACAGCAACTCTGACTTCACCGGAATCAAAATCACCATCAGCGTCTCCATCAGTCACTATACCAAGAGCTATTGCCCTCGCATCATTTATTCCAATTGTAATTTGACTTTCAGTCGTGTTCCCAGTTCCTACTTGAAATGTATATGCTTTTTCAACTTTTCTGAAGGACGCGGCACCGGCATTATCAGCAACAAAGTCTACAGCCGTAGTCGTTCCATTTGCGTCGACTGTTGCTAATTTAAAAGTATTAGTCGTTACATCGGTCACGACATAGTTCTGACCAGCGACAAATCCTGAGATAGTTTCACTTCCTGCCAATGTGCCTGCCACAACATCACCATTGGAAAAACCGTGTGCCGTACTCGTTATAACATCGGTCGCATTACTTATTCCTGCAGCCGCTACTGCTTTGACTGAGTTACTAGCGTCTAATAAGTTATTGCCGGCCCATGTGGTGTTTTGTGCTATTCTTTCTACCTCATTAACTAATTGACCAACCTCTGCATCTAATGCTGCTCGGTCTGAAGTAGCCATTGTTCCATTAGCGGACTGTACAGCGAGCTCCCTCATTCTTAGTAACAAATTATGTGTTTCCGCTAGCGCTCCATCAGCAGTGTCTATCAAAGACTGACCATCTGACGCATTTCTCGAGGCCATTGCTAAGCCCTGGACTTCTGCCGTCAATCGTGTCGAAATTGACTGTCCCGCAGCGTCATCTTTTGCATAATTAATTCGTGAACCACTAGCAAGCTTTTCCATAGCGGAGTCTAGCCCCCGTGAAGTTTGCTTTGCGGCATTCGCTGCGTATGATGCAGCATAGTTTGTATTGATATTTAACATACCTATAACTCCCAATTTAAAATCAACCCAAATTCGTTAACGACTGAGAAAATAGTTTTTTTAGTGAAATTTACAAAAAGATAAAAAAAAGCCTCCGGGGGTGTCCCGGAAGCCCTAGGTTATTTATATTCCATAAGAGATATGGCCTATCACGATATAGAAACGACAGGATTTTTTTTTATTTAGAAAATATATAAAAAAAAACCTTCCCTAGTTTTCACTAGAGAGGGTTCTTAGGTTGAAGGCTATATATCTCCTATCGTACTAACGCTAGGACATTTTGTTTGCTTGCATTAGCCTGGGCCAGCATTGCTGTCGCAGCCTGCTGCAAGATTTGGCCTTTGGCCAAATTCGATGTCTCAGCCGCAAAGTCGGCATCCTGAATTCGTCCCTTTGATGCGCCCAAGTTTACTGAGATTTGATTTAAGTTATTAATAGTACTTGTGAGTCTGTTAGAAACAGCTCCAAGTTCCGCACGCGAGTCAGATATCGCCTTTATAGCAAGGTCGATTGTTCCAATTGCGCTTTGAGCGTCGGATTGGTTAGCAATTGAAACCGCTCTTGTATCGGCATTAGTACCAGTTGCTGTGTAATCGTTATCAGAATCTAGTGAAGATGGATTTGATCCTGAAGCTTTGTCTGTTACTAACCCCAACGCGACAGCTCGTGCGTCATTTATTTCAACTGTTATTCTGTCCGATGATGCGCCATTTACGCCAAGCTGAAAGACATACGACTTATCCCCATCAGTTGCGCCGTTACCATTGATCAATGAGTTTCCAGCCCATGAGGTGGTTTGTGCTATTCGCTCTACTTCAAGAACAAGCTGACCAACTTCTGCATCTAATGCTGCCCTATCTGATGATGCCATTGTACCATTAGCGGACTGTACGGCAAGTTCTCGCATTCTTAGTAATAAATTATGCGACTCCTGCAACGCCCCTTCTGCGGTGTCTATCAAAGACTGTGCATCGGCTGCATTTCTTGAGGCCATCTGAAGACCCTCAACTTCTGCCGTCAGACGTGTTGAAATGGCTTGACCCGCCGCATCATCTTTCGCGTAATTAATTCGTAAACCTGATGACAAACGTTCCATCGCTGTATCCAGTGTTCTCTGAGACTGGCTAGCAGCTTTAGAGGCGAATAAGCCTCCGTAATTAGTGTTTATGCTAATCATTATAATACTCCCTATATAAACCCTACATAGAGAGACGACATGTCTGTCCGTTTGTTTAAAAAAAATTGTCTTTTTTAAACAAAAAATTGATTTAATTAGAAATAAGTTTTCAGACTTAATTTCTATTATATCAAATGAAAATTCTTTTGCTAAATTGCTTCATCAAAACGAGCTGTTTTGATTTAAAATAGCCTAACCTGATTGCGTGATAATCAACATATTCTCCATAAACTTTTCTCCATAAGGTTAAACGACACAGGAAAAAAAAGTTTAGAAAAAAAAGCCCCCGTTATTTCTAACGGGGGCGACAGTGAAATATTATGCTTTAATTAGCCTCTGATCAGTGTTAGGACCGATCCTTTACTTGCGTTTGCCTGCGCAAGCATGGCGGTTGCCGCTTGGGACAGAATTTGGTTCTTGGCTAAGTTCGATGTCTCAGCAGCAAAGTTAGTATCCTGAATTCTACCCTGTGAGGATGATAGATTTACACCTATTTGATCTAAATTTGACATAGTGCTGCTCAGTCTATTGGATAGCGCTCCTAAATTCCCTCTTTGGCTTGATACTGTTTGAATTGCAGTGTCTAAGACGCCTATTGTTGCCTGAGCTTTTATTGCTACATCAATTGTTGCACTTTCGGCGGATTCATCAGATAAATCACCATCACCGTCATCATCAACGGTAATCTGGCCAATCAAAGTCGATGCATCCATGTCTCCAATGGTGATATCTATTTTATCGGCTGTCGCGTTTCCTGTGCCAACGTGAAACGTTTTTTGGACATTATTAAAAAGCGCCTCCCCAGCCCACGATGTATTATTATCAATCCTTGTGAGTTCAAGAGCTAATTGGTCATACTCAGCATCTAATGCTGTCCTATCCGAAGAAGCCATCGTTCCATTCGATGCCTGAACTGCGAGCTCACGCATTCTCAATAAAATATTTGTACTTTCTCCTAACGCTCCATCGGCCGTGTCGATCATTGACTGAGCATCGGCTGCGTTTCTAGAGGCCATCGCTAAGCCTTGGATTTCAGCGGATAATCTCGTCGATACCGCCAAACCAGCAGCGTCGTCTTTTGCGTAGTTTATTCTAGAGCCGCTGGCCAGCTTTTCCATAGCTGAGTCAAGACCCCCTGATGCTTGCTTTGCAGCATTTGCTGCGAAGGACGCAGCATAGTTTGTATTGATATTTAACATACCTATTTCTCCCAAATATAAACAACCCGTAGAATATAACGACCCCACGTTATTTTTTTTTAGGAGAAAAAAATTATTTTTTTAAAAATAAAAAAACTGCCGGTATTTCTACCGGCAGTTTGGTTATCGAAGCAACCAGGTCAAGTGTTCGATATTACATTATCCTTATTGGAATAAAGATAAAATGTTCTGTTTTGAAGCGTTTGCTTGTGCCAGCATGGCCATCGAGGCTTGCTGGAGGACCTGGGTTCGTGCCAGGTTGCTTGATTCTGCCGCAAAGTCCGCATCTTCTAGTCGTCCCTTCGCCACCGCCAGGTTTGTCGCAACATTCTGCAGATTAGCCATCGCGTGATCCAACCTATTCATTGTCGCACCATATTTCGCTCTATCCGCTGATATGATCGATATGGCATTGTCAATATTTACTATGTATCCCGCAGCGTTAGCTTGTACTGAAATATGTCCTGATAGACTCAAACCACCTTTCGTTACAGTTGATAAAGGCTCAATAGAGGATATTGATATCTGAATAGTATCGCCCATTCGAGGACCGATTTGGAACGTCATACCCGTTGAGTAGCCACCATCAAGAAGCGTAATTCCTGCCCATGTGGTATCGTCCACAACTCTTTGTATCTCCGTTTCAAGTTGGGCAACCTCTGTCTGCAACATATCTCTATCTGCAGCCGTCACGGTTTCGTTTGCGGATTGCACCGCTAATTCTCTCATTCGCAAGAGAAGTGCGTGTACTTGCTCGAGAGCGCCTTCAGCAACACCTAACATGCCTTGAGCGTCCGATGCGTTTCTAATCGCTTGATGAATACCATTGATCTCA
>CACIAQ010000058.1 GCA_902584635.1 uncultured Alphaproteobacteria bacterium | reverse complement strand
TTTAACTCTTAGCATGAATGGCTTTAGCAAACGCAAATACAGCGACGCCCTAAAACCGCAAATATAAATAACTTGTAAATCTTCAGTTAGAACATAGCGAACAAGAGACATTAATGCAGTAAAATTCAGCTTTCCACGCCGCACTCCATCTCGTACCCCAAAAACTAATGGTCGTTCTCCTTGATCACGAACCCAATCACACCAGGGACCTTCTCCGTCCAACGTGGCCAATTGGTATGATCCAGATGGAGACGCTAGCGCCATACGGGTTAGGCTCCGCTCAGTGCCACCAATTTCACTGCTTGTAAATACGATGATATTTTTCATTAGTTCTTACTGATGTAAATAGACTAGGTAAATCTGCAAGCTACACATTATTTAAAAAAGTCAAATGTTGTCTTAACAAGTGTTTGCTATGATTTTTAATCTTGTAAAAAAGCTTTTCTTTACTAGCAATGAGCTTTTGGATAATTGTTAGAACACTAACGAGCATTAGATACCTTTTTGAAATGAGTATTCCTTAAATTGTTTGCCCTATTATATGCTAAAAGCAGTAACGGATAGAAAACCAGTACTGGATGCAGAGCTTGCTTGTACCTCAGCGCGGATCCAGCGTTAAATATTAAGAATGGATAACTTACAAATATGATGCAAAATCCCACAAAGATAAATGGGAAGATGTGTACCCCAAGTGAACGAGAGGATCTACCCAATTGAATTAATTTGTAAAGCAAATATAATATTACTATTAGGTAAATAATACCCTCAAAAAATGCTGGCGCTTGCACTGGCTTTGATAAAGTTTCGATAAAAGTAGGGCCTATAAACCCCTGAGGTATCCCCCATAGCGAAGTATAAAAAAAATCATATAAATCATTCCACTGAATATCAGTCCGATTAGATCCCGCTTTGTCATAAGCTAAAAAGCTATGTTGCGTCCGCTCCATGTAACGGATAACGTCTTCACTGAAAAAAGTCTCATGGAAATTCAAGAAAAACGTCAGTAGGGAAATTGATAATATAAATATCACAAACCAAACTCCAACTGATAATCTTTTTGTTATTATTGAATTAAGCAATGGTGCACTAAATGCAGTTATAAATACTGTGAAATAAATGACAAAATAGTTTGGCCTGATAAAATATATTAATCCTAACGCTATAATGGTAAATAGTAGGCTAATTTTCGATTGCCTGAAGCTAAATAAGCGGCGAGCAACAAAATTGATTACGATAATTCCACAAATAATCACGATCTGTTCTTTGGACGAAGTTCCGGACCAAATCAAAAAGTGTGGAAATAAATTGCAGACCCAAAAAAGTTTTCGACTAGTGTAGATATACATATCTCGAAAGGCATACCAAATTAAAATAGCTACTATTATTCCGAAAACCACGGGAGCTAAAAAAAGAGGGAGTATCTTACCAACAAAGAAATAAATGCCCCACACTAAGACCGTTGAACCAAACTGATATTCGTAAGCCTCCAGAACGGTTTGATACGCTTCTGGATTATAGCCATCTCCAAGAGATGCGAATTTAGCATATAAAGTATAGGCAATAAGCGTTCCTAAAACATGTGCAGCAATCAGTCCAATCAAAAGACCACGAGAAGATTTATTTGGAAGCAAAATTCTCACTGTGTTTCTAACCAGGCCTGAAACATTAATACAGTCCAAAGGCTATCAGTGTGATTACGTTTTCCAGACACATGTTCAGCCCATTTTTTACGAATTGGTGCAGAGTGAAAATATCCTTCGGCATTAAGTCTATTTAAGTCCAACAGGTTTTCAGCCCAAAGTCGAAGAGGTCCACGCAGCCAATCACCAATAGGGACACTAAAACCTGCTTTAGGTCTTTCAATTAGTTGACGTGGCACATACTTATAAAGAACTTGGCGCAGAGCCCATTTACCTTCACCATCACGAATTTTCATATTTAGCGGAAGCCGCCAAGCAAGTTCAGCTACACGATGATCTAGAAAGGGAACGCGGGTTTCTAAGCTTACAGCCATGGCTGCACGATCCACTTTGCACAAAATGTCATCAGGTAAATACATCATGCTATCACGATACATCATCCTTAATGCACAGTTTTCGAAGTTAATTAATAGGTCAGCAGGCAACTCATCGTCTAGAATACTACTAGGCTCAAAAACATTAACACTGCTCTCACCTCGTACCACTCGCGCCGGATCTTGCCACTTCGACAGCAAGCTCAAGTATAAATCGTCTACATTACGGACACAGTGCAGACGATTTGCTAGAGTATGTGCCTTTTCACCAATCCGTATAATTCCGTCACCACTATTCAGTAAAGTGTTTATTGGACGGCTCAATGTATCCCATCCTGCGATCGGTATAGCTTTTATTGCCAACCCCAATATCTGCCGTATTGAGTAGGGCAACCATGCCAATTTAGCCCAGATTCTTGGTCCCCAAAAATAGCGATTGTATCCACCAAATAACTCGTCACCTGCATCTCCTGATAAGGCGACTGCAACTTGTTGTCGCGCGACTTTGGCGACTAAGTAAGTTGGAATTTGAGACGAATCGGCAAACGGTTCGTCATATATGTTAGGCAAAAGAGGAATGACTTTCTGTGCCTCAGCTGAGGTAACTAACAGCTCAGTATGATCTGTACCAAGGTGTTGCGCTACTTTTCGGGCGAATCGAGATTCATCAAAAGTTGCGTCTTCAAAACCTATAGTAAATGTCTTAATTGCATGCGAAGCCTGTTGCTGCATTAAGGCGACAGTCGTAGATGAGTCCACTCCTCCCGAGAGAAAAGCGCCGCGAGGCACGTCAGCTTGTGATTGTAAGCGGACCGCTTCCTTAAGGCAATGTTCTAACTTTTCTAGTTCTTCGACCTCACTGGTAATATGCTGTTTTGTTGCAGTTTCCACTGTATCAGATAAAGCCCACCAACGTTTAACTTGAATGTTTCTATAACTGACCGGTGGCCGTAGAGGTTGAGAAGGGGCGCAGCCTGTTACAGATCCTTGTATGGTGAGTAAACAACCTGGCTCAAGCTTAAAAATATTCTTGTAAATACTACGCGGCGCAGGTACAACCATATACCTCATGTACTGCGCTAGCGCTTCGCGGCAGATGGAATTATCAAACCCATTATAAGCTCGAAAAGCTTTTAATTCAGAACCAAACAAAAACGCCTTCTGAGATCCACTCCCGACCCAACCATAATACAACGGCTTTTCACCAAATCTATCACGTGCCAGATAAAGCTTTCGCTTACTGGTATCCCAAATTGCAATAGCAAACATACCCACAGTCTTGGTTAGAGTGACCTCGACTCCCCAGGTCTCAAATCCCGCTAATACTGTTTCAGTATCTGAATATCCTTGCCACGGTTGCGTCGCGTTAGCAGCTGATAACTCTAAACGGAGTTCCAAGTGATTATAAATCTCACCATTAAAAGCAATAATGAAACGGCCACTATTTGATGCCATGGGTTGGTGACCAGCCGACGACAATTCTATGATGGAGAGTCGGCGAAAACCCAGTGCCACTCCTGAGCTTTCTTCAACCCAGGCTCCCGCGTCGTCCGGGCCTCGGTGTTCTAAGGTATTGGCCATTTTATTAATTTGTGATTTCAATTCTTGATTGCCACAAGATTTATTACGCAACAAACCCACAAAGCCACACATTATTTGCTCCTTATTCCGACAACACACCAGTAGGGTGTTGCATTAGAGAATTGTACATCGACAAGACCTGCCCCTGCATCATCTCCGTAATTTGTAGTCTGGGAAAGCGATGCTCCAAAGGCGTCCCAAAACGATCACGAGCATCAGTTCGCATTGTATAGAAACTATAATTTCTGCAATAAGATAGTGGAATGGAAGCTACATTAAATCCAGACTTTTCCATTAATCGGCTATATGTTGTTAGAGGCATGTACACCAATAGAGCAACAATCTCAGTGATTATTCGCTTTAAAAATGGTGGTAATCGGTAAATTACCCGGCGCGCCAAATCGCTTATATGCCAGATAATGCGAAACCACCATGGACGATTATCAAAAGAATAATAAAGATATAAAAGCAAGGGAGCTCCAGGCTTTAATAAATCAACACATGACCTAATAGCGGGCTCGGGGTTCGGAACGTGATGTAACACCCCCAGTGAATAGCCGAAATCTTGACTTTTTTGTGGCAAACAGTTCGAGTCGAGTGTTGCCTTGTGAAAAGTATTATTTTTATTGGTTGCTAAATTTTTCTTGGCAACTTCAATCGCAGATGATGGGTCAATGCAGTGCAACCTTCCAACTTTAGGAGCAACAAATTTGGCCCAATGGCCACTACCACAGCCCATATCAAAACCTTCAGCGTCTTTAGGAAGCCTCGCCCAAGAAAATACCGCAAAATACTCATTAAATCTTTTATAAGCCTCTTTATCAGACATACTCGATTGATCAAAAGTTGACCATTCGTCTCCAAAGCTTTCAACAGTTTTTCGATCGATATTCTTCATTACAAAAATTTCCCTTTTTTACAGTATTCCAAGAATTTGGTTACGATCCACTAGTAGCCTTTGGTTTAAAAAAAATTTATGATCAGTGTTACAAGTAAGAATTTGATCAGCACATTATCGCATCAAAGTGAACCATTAGTAGATTTTGTCAAGTGTTGTACAATCGTCACCAGGTGAAATGAACTATAAAAAACTTTATGTCAATCCTCTCGACCTATTCTCGTGTTTTTTGCTCAACGAACAACTCCTCACATGATTGCAACACAGAGTCAGCGTATAGTGGTGCATCCTTCCAGGTGGCGATAGCATTTTGCCTTATATTTTGATACTTCTTATCGCAGTCCAATAAGCCCCTGACATTATTTACTACTTGTTGATCAGACTTAACAATCAAAGCATTAAAGCTGTGGCCACAGTAAGCAGGGATTTCGCCCACAGGTGTAACAATCGGGACTAATCCCATTTGCATCGCTTCAACTACCGACATTGCCATCCCTTCGGACAGGCTTGTCTGGAGATAGAAGGTGGCTTTTAACGCATTGGCTTCCAATTCCTTCGATGTTGCTGGCCCTAAGAAAAAGACATTATCCATTAGACCCATCGACTTACTTAGTTGCTGTGTAGTCTGCAAAAGGCCTTCATCTGGACCAATGATCCAGAATCGAGCATCAGAGTAATGCTTCACCACCTCCGCAAAAATGCGCAAGGCATGATCAAGACCTTTCAGGGCCGTAATACGCCCCCAGAAAATAAAATCGGGGCGTGCCTCATGCGCCGGTAACGCCTCAAATCGGCGTGTGATAAACGAAATTACTCTGCATCTTTTAGGATCCAAATACGGAAAGCGTTCTCGCAGCGACGCATCAGAGTCCGTCCAAACCTCCAAAGCAAAACTCATCGCTAACCGAGTAACAATGAAATCCAACCAATGAACATCAGTCGCAGCATGAATAAACACGACTAACTTTATTTTTGGCCTTAGACATTTCACTAATATGCCAACAATGGCAGAACGCCAGAGAGAGACGATTAGCACATCCGTGTCATCAGAAATGATCCTTCTTACTGCCGAAAGCAAGGGAATGGGGCTAATAAAAGCTACCCATTTTTGCCATGGGCGAGCATTGGCAACCACTTTAACAATATAGTCTACTTTGAAATCAATCTTGTCATGCTTCACTTTTTCCATTGAACGAACAGCAGATTCAACACCGCCAATTCCATTTCGGGGGGCCAAGTGAATTATTTTTTTGACACATTCAGCAGCACCACTACCAGGTCGATAGATTGACTTTATTACAAAAGATAGTTTCTTAAACATTAGAAGTCTTAGCAGAGGACTAATCGGGCAATATCTTATAAGATTTCTCTACGGGTTCCACGTGATTGACTGAACACATGCAAACATGACACTCATTTTCTCGCTCCCAAAACCTACTGCAAAACGCCCGTTTACCAAAAATATATCCTCAATTGACATAATTTGAATATCCCATTTTTTGCAACCTATTTTATCAACGAAGGGGCCGATGTCTCTGGGTACTCCATCATGGAAGAGAAATCTGATCAACGTTGCTAAAAAGTTTCAAATATGCATCTCGCTCATACTTGTCCAGCATTTCAGGATCCATCATTTCCATAGCGTGCTTGCGGACAGCGTTCCCCATGTCGCACGCGTATTTTGGGTTATCAAGGAAGTCTCGAGCAGCTCCTGCCATCTTCTCCCATGCTAGATTAGGAACTAACTCTCCCGTTACACCAGAAATTATGATCTCACCCTGCCAATCGTAATCATAAGCAACTATCGGAGCACCTGCCAAACTAGCCTCAGTCAAAGCCCTACCCATATGTGGTGATAAAACCAAACGGGCCTTAGGTAAAACTTCCGCTATCCATTCCTGAGAACGATTGCCAGCAAAAAATACCCTACCGTCAAGCTTAAATTCCTGCACCATTCCTTCTAATTCTGCTTTCATAGTTCCATCACCAATAAAAACGAACTTTATGTCATATCCCAATTCATGAAGTTTTTTCAGCACGAAGAGGTTTTGTTCTGGCTGCTTCACTTTATCCAGACGAACGACAGTCGCAATAAAATCACCTTCTACTCCTATCTCACGTAGCAAATGTGTCCCATTTTTTCGGGCTGAAGGCTCAACAAAATGTATGGGATGGATCAGATTACCATAGCGAAATACAACTCCATTCTTCGGATCCGCTCCATTGGCTATCGCATAGTCTAAATTATTTTGATTAGCACCTGCAACAAGCGCACAACGGGGGAAAACAAACCTTTCAATCAATTTTTCAATAAACCGATAACCAAGTAGCCGTGGAAAAACAGCCTTCTTTGTGGTCTCAAAAGTTAGGTCATAATTAAAATTAACACGGATTGCTAGAGGAACTTGAAGCGCCCGAGTTATCACCAAACCCATCAGGCCCAAGTAATAAGGATCACC
>CACIAQ010000057.1 GCA_902584635.1 uncultured Alphaproteobacteria bacterium | reverse complement strand
CATTGCAGATAGTGAGCTCTTTAAGATATTAACAGTATCAATTGCTTTAGCTGATGAGAAAGAGACGCCAACAGGAAAAGTCTCTAGTATCTCAAAGTACAACTTTATTCTCATCTGGGCGCTTAAAGCTTTAGAGTCAGCCAATCCAATAATATTGTGGCGCTTTTGAAACCTAACAGCCGCTGCAACAACCGGACCCGACCATGCACCACGACCAACCTCATCAACTCCGCAGTGGACCCCTAAATCTTCGAAATCTTTCAATTAGAAAAAGCCTTAAAAAAATAAATTTTAGAACTAATGGCTAAGTTTTGCATGTCAACACAATCCTCTGCCTGTATACTATTAAAGATTAATTTAAATAATCAAAAAATTATACGTTAATTAATAAATAATGAATTATGACGGTCAATAAATATGAAAGTTTGGATAATAATTTCAGTAATGTTTTTGATGGAAAATTCACAAGTTAAAATTGCTGAAACGGTTAATGATAGCTCTCGATTTTTCAATACTGAAAAACAATGCCTCAATTCTTTAGAAAATAAAATGGTTGATGGAGACATGATGATTGAATTTTTTGGTGGAGCATTTGTAACGGGTGGTTCAGTTTTCCAAAAGATCAAGCAATGTATGGCAATAGACTTAGAGGAAAAACAATTAAAGCGTCTCTTACGAGAAATGAAATAACTTTTTAGAGCCCTATAAACCTAACATTTTTACTAAGATAAAAAATTATCACAAGAAAAGCAGTGATTATAAAACCAAAAAAATAGATTTTATTTTTCAACTTTAATGCACGTCTCTTCATTTCATCTGGGTTAGCACCAAAATACTGGCTAAAACTTTCTTGCAATTTCCTAACATCTTCATTTTTTATAGTCTGCATATCAGCTTTAAAATTCTGACTTTTTTTTAATTTACTTTTCTTTTCCAAAACTTAACATACTCCGGGATATCTCAACTCTTTTTAGTGACTAAAAACAGCAGAGCGTATACTTTTTGACGATACGAATTATTCAAAGTTTAACATAAAGCAAACGATTTAAAAGTTAAAGAGGTAACAATGAAATTGAGTAAAGAAACAATATGGCATTTTACTTGTGATTTTTGCAAACTTTGGTGGTCATTTGCATCAAGTGATGATTTTCAACCAAAGAAATATATATTCTGCCCACATTGTGGTAAGAAAAACGAAATTGATGATGAAGTTTAGAACCGCAAAAATCAATAAATATTAGGATAAAAAGCACTATTATTCGTAGTACTTAAAAACGGAAACATACTTTTTATTATTTATAAAATAACTATAATAAACACGAAGGACCTGTAGTTAAACGGATATAACAAATCCCTCCTAAGGATTAGTTCTAGGTTCGACTCCTAGCGGGTTCGCCAATTCATTTTTTATCATCATATTTATACTGTCTAATTAAATCCTCTAATAACTTAGGAAGTTGAGGACCAAGCTTGCGGATGGCGTGTGCTATCTTCAAAAAGTCTCTCAAAATAGCTTTTGGGCCCAAAGTAGCGGCTATATATTTTTCAACAACGGGTCGAGCTGTTTCCCACATATTTATATTTGGGTCTAAGCTTCTGGAAACACCTTCAACTACGACCATTGTCCTCTGCAACAGCAATAACTCTGTTCTAGTCTCCATACCAAATTGCTCAGTTACCTCAAATAATCTAGATAGTAGCTTTGCCATCGATATGTCTGAGGCTTCCATGCCAAATATCGGCTCACCGACTGATCTGAGAGCTTGAGAAAACTCTTGCACATTCTGATTTTCGGAAACATACCCTGCTTCAAAATGTACTTCTGCAACTCTTAAATAATCACGTCTCAAGAACCCTATAAGGATCTCTGCGTAAGTCTTTCTAGTGTATTCGTCTATTCTTCCCATAATACCGAAGTCCATCACTATTAGCGTACCATCGTTTCTACATTTAAGATTACCTTGGTGCATATCTCCATGAAAAAAACCGTCCCGCAGTGCTTGCGTCAAAAAAGTTTTAATGATTCTTTTTGCAAAGCTTTCAATATCTACTCCACTCTTCCTTATTCTTTCAACATCTCCAACGGGCATTCCCTCTACCCACTCAGTCGTAATTACTCGCTTGCCAGAAAGAGACCATATTACTTTAGGAACATAAAAATTCCGATCACTTTTTGTATTTTCTGCAAACTCTGCCGCGGCTGATATTTCCATTCTTAAATCTAGTTCTTCACGCACCAATCTTTCAAAATGGTTAATCACTTCAATGGGCTTAAGTCGCCTGAAGCTCGGTATAATAAACTCTATGAATTTTGCTAAAAATAACAAAGCAGCTAAATCTTTAAGAAATACCTTTTCTACCTTAGGTCTTAATATCTTCACTGCTACCAATTCGTTTGTTTCCTTAACAGTAGCCTTGTGAACCTGAGCAATTGATGCAGCAGCAACCGAATCTGAAAATGAAGAAAAAATATTCTCAATAGGACTTCCAAGTTCTTCATTTACTATTTTCTTTGCCTCTGCTGTCGGGAAAGGATCTAAAGAATCTTGTAGCACCTTAAGTTCATTAGCTAAATCATTTCCTACTATGTCGGGCCTTGTAGATAGCAATTGTCCAAATTTTATGTATGCTGGTCCCAATGCAATAAGCGCTCTAACAATTGGAGATTTCTTGTAAGGACCTTTAATCCCGAAAATAAGCAAAGGTTTACCCACTAATGAGATAAAAAATTTTGACAGCTTTGAAACTTTATTAATTTTCAAGAACTGTTCAACAGCGCCGGTTCTAAAAAAAGTTCCAACCACCCTGATTAGTCTAAAGGGGTTATGAAACCATTTCATCAGAGCTTCCAACCGCTGTGCATGGCAACTACTCCTTGAGTTAAGTTCCTATATTTAACCTGTCTGAAACCTGCTTCAGAGACTAGACTTGCTAGTTTTTCTTGGGAGGGAAATTTTCTTATGCTCTCAATCAAGTATTTATAGCTTTCTGCATCATTAGCGATGAGTTTGCCAAGTGTAGGAACTACATTAAAGGAGAACGCATCATAGATCTTGTTTAACGTTTCATTTTCAACTTTACTAAATTCGAGGATCATTATTCTTCCTCCAGGCTTTAAAACTCTAAAGGCTTCTGATAAACACTTTTTTAAATCTAGGACATTTCTGATTCCAAAAGAAATTGTGTAATAATCAAAAACTTCATTTTCAAAAGGTAATTTCATGGCATCACCACACACCCATTCTAGGTCTGAAGCTATTTGCCCATCATTCGACCGTTTCTTCCCCTCATTGAGCATATTTTCATTTCTATCTATTATCGTTACCTTTGCTTGATTTTTTGTTTTTTTTGAAAACCGAAAAGCTATATCTCCGGTTCCACCTGCAACATCTAGAAGATGCGTATTTTTTCTAGGAGCGAGCCAATCTATAAAACTATCTTTCCATAATCGGTGCAACCCAGCGCTCATAAGGTCATTCATTAGATCGTATCTAAATGCGACGCTGTCAAAAACCTTATTTACTAGCTTAGGCTTTTCCTCTTTACTTACTCTTTTAAAACCAAAATTTTCCATTTTTTATTCTTCTACCAATATGAAAACAGATTCACCAGTCGAAAACTTTAAGAAAGTTCAAATGTGTTTTTCCAATTTTTCTGCTTCTTAGAATTTCAAGTCCGTCAGTTTTTACTAATTCTCTGTTACTTTCATATATAATTAGGGAATTTATCTTTGTAACTCTTAACTCTTTTAACCTCATAAACACCTTTCCAGCTTTCATCAGGTCATATGGTGGATCTAAAAAAACAACATCAAATTTATTATTAAGTGATAACTTTTTATCAAAAAAATCATAATTAAGGATGCGAAAGCTATTTTCTTGTTTGTTATGATACAGTTTAAAGTTTGTAAGATTTTCAGTAATGCACTCACAGGCAACCCTATTTTTTTCTAAAAATGAAACTCTTGTGCATCCTCTTGATATAGCCTCAAAGCCAACAGCGCCCGATCCTGAAAAACAGTCAAGCAACGAAACCTCTGAAAAATCAATGTTGAAACCGTGCTGCATTATGTTGAATAGTGTTTCTTTTACCCTGTCAGAAGTTGGTCGAGTAATGAAGACATTAGAGCCCTCGAATTTGGCTTTATTTGTAAGGATCTTCGAACCTTTGAATTTTCCACTTAATATCCTCATTAAAATTTTACAGCATCCTTAACTTCAAAATTAATGTCACGTAGAATTTCTTTACTTGGAGATTTTTTTTCTTCAATTAAACGTTTTCCTATCATGTAGCTGTGAGGGTCATTAAATGCGTCAACTGCTATTAGCATTTCATTCTTATAATACCAGAGTGATAGTTTGTCTTTTACTTTTCGTTCTATGATTTCTGTAAATCCGTTGCAAAGACCCGCTATTTGCAACTTTTGATCAAATTGCTCGGTCCAAAACCATGGCTTCGCATTAAAGGTGGTTGTTTTTCCGGCAATGTTTAAAGCAGTTGTTTTACCTTGATCTATAGCGTTTCCAACTGACTCAAGCCTCAAAAATTCCCCATTATGAAAGAAAGAAGCACAGTCTCCTGCGGCATATATTGAGGGATCACTTGTTTCCAATCTTTCATTGACTTTTATTCCATTTTCAAGATGCAATTTTGCTTCTCTAGCCAAATCAACTTCTGGGTACCCACCGATTGCAACTAGTATATTATCAATATCAATAAATTTTCCAGAAACTAGCTCAACACTTGTAACTACTTTTTCAATATTTTTTATTTTTTTGACAAACTCATTTTCAATCACCTCAACTCCGTTGGTAGAGAAAATTTGCTTTAAATATGCTGCTGTTGGCTCACCAGCCACTCTCTTTAGTATTCTATCAGCACCCTCTATTACAATTGTATTCATTCCAAATAACGAGCAAATAGACGCGACCTCTAACCCCAAATAACCGCCTCCAATTATCAAAATTTTTTTTCCTCTAATGAGAAGACTCTTTAAATTTTTTGAGTCCTGTAAATTTCTTAAATAGAAGACATTAGAATAATTACTCGCATCATCGAGAGGGAGCTTTTTTGCCCGACTCCCAGTTGCTAAAACTAGTTTTGTGTAGTCAATTTTTTCTCCATTTCTTAGATAGATTTTTTTATTATCTCTGTCTATTTTGGTAGCCTTGTTTGAAAGAAAAACATGAATATTATTAGTTTTATAATACTCCTTTTTTTTCAGTAATAGTCGGTCTGGCAGAATATTTCCAGTTAGAAACTTTTTTGAAAGGGGCGGTCTTTGATAAGGATATGAATCCTCTTCACATATTATAGAAATTTCACAGTCAAAGTCTATAGACCGCAACTTGCTCGCACAAGATACAGAAGCCTGCCCTCCACCTATAATTACAATTTTCTCTGCCATAATGAACTTGTAAGAAAGTTCTTCAAAAAAATCAATTAACGTTGTAATAAAACCTAATTTATATTAAGTATACTTAGGTATTTGATTTGGAGTCATTGATGAAATATGTCGTAGGGGATGAATTTCCAGAAGTTATATTTAATTGGATAGATGATAAACTTGAAGTCCAAAAAGTTAGATCTAGCGAGCTTTTCGAGGGAAAAAAAATTATTCTCATAGGTATGCCTGGAGCTTTTTCACCAACCTGTTCTATGATGCACCTACCTAGTTTCATAAAAAATGTTAAAGAGTTTAATGAATTGGGTATTGATGAGATTTTTTGTGTTCTAGTTAATGATGTGTACGTTGCCAAGGTGTGGGGAGAATCCACGGGAGCAACAAAAGCAGGAATAAAAATTATAACTGATCCTCTATCCATACTAGCCGAAACTTTAGACTTTGAGTTTACGGTAAAGGGTACAGGTTTACTACGAAGACTTCAGAGATTCACTGCTGTAATAGAAAACAAAAAAATAGAAAAGCTGTACTTTGAAAAAGAGCGAGGTGTTTGTGACATGACTTCCGCCCAAAGTGTTTTGAAAGATTTAACCTAGGTTTCCATCTCCACCGCATTTGCAAAATCAAGATCTAGCTCTGTCAATCCTCCAGCATCATGTGTTGAAAGAGATATATCGACTGTCTTAAATACATTAGTCCAATTTGGGTGGTGATTAATTTCCTCTGCTATAAATGCAATTCGACACATCCAGGAAAAGGCCTCTTTAAAATTTTTAAACACAAAGGTTTTTTGAATATATATTTTGTCTTCAGATAAACTCCATCCCTTCAATACCAAATGTTCAAACTTTTCTTCAATTTCCTTATTACTAAATTTTTTTTGCATCTATATTTTCTCCTTTTTTAAATGGACTGATAAACTGTATTTGTTTGCTACCTTCACTTACAATTTTTTTTTCTTCTTTTAAAAAATTATCCACTGCTTTCATAAAACCATAGTGTGGAAACCAATGACTTGAATATGTTATACATGCTTCGTAGCCTCTCGCAATTTTATGGTCTCCTTGTGCACCAGCCTCTACTCGTTTCAAACCTCGCTCTATCGCAAACTCTATCGCTTTATAATAACAGAGCTCGAAATGCATTGCCGGGAAAAACTGATTGCATCCCCAATATCTTCCATACAAACAATCTGACCCTATGAAATTTAGAGCACCAGCAACATATTGGCCATTTTTTTCAGCTAGTACCAATAGTACGCTGTCCTTCAGGTCTTTCTTTAAACTCATAAAAAAGTCTTTAGTGAGGTAAGGATAGCCCCATTTTCTCTGTCCAGTATTTTGGTAAAAGCGCCAAAATGCCTCCAATTCAAAATCTGTTAGTTGGCTCCCTGTTAAAGTTTTAATCTCACCGCCAAAGTTTTTTGCCTGTTTTCTCTCTTTTCTTATGTTCTTTCTTTTACGATGCGTTAAGGACTCGAGGAAATCTTCAAAAGATTTATAGTCTCGATTAAACCAGTGATATTGGATGCCTTCTCTAATAAGGAAATTATTTTTTTCTGCAACACTTAAAAACCTACTATTACAGAAAGTTATATGTAGTGAGGAAAGATTATTTTCTTTGACCAATCTTTTCACTGATGAAAGCATTTCATCAACCTTGTCTTTGTATTCTGTTCTCACCAATATTCTCTCTCCCGAAACAGGAGTAAATGGCACCGCTATTTGTAGTTTTGGATAATAGTGTCCCCCTGACCTTTCATAGGCGTCAGCCCAGCTGTGATCAAAAACATACTCTCCTTGAGAATGATTTTTCAAAAAACTTACTATTATTCCAACCACAATATTTTTTTCTTTAAATGCAATATAAAAAGGAATCCAACCTGTATCGCTTCCTACAGAATTACTTGTTTCTAATAAAGAAAAAAAATCGTAGGAAAGGAAAGGATCTCCACCCGCGTTACTGGAGCGACATGCTTCCCATTGATCTCTAGCTATCGACTTTATGGTTGTACAAATTTCTGTTTCCATGATTTCCTTTTTTGTTTTATTACTCTCTTAAATAAGGCTCATAGGATTCGAAGGTTATATTATCTACTAAACCTTCCAACATGTTCTCAATCTCTCTTGAAGTAATTGTCCAAGATAGAATTGC
>CACIAQ010000056.1 GCA_902584635.1 uncultured Alphaproteobacteria bacterium | reverse complement strand
AAGGGTGTTATTGACCATCTTTTTATTTTTGATGAACAAGGAACTCCAATACACTATCTGTCCGAAGATACCATCCCAAAATTTAAATTAACAGATATAAGTCTGAAAGCTTTACATAAAGAAACCAACCATAACATCATATCTGGTCTTAGTATTATAAATAAAGAGATTTGTTCAGTCATAATTTTTAAAATTTTTTCTAATGGACGGGTTGTCGGACAAGTAATGTACGCAAAAAAAATTCTGCCACTTGTAAACGACTTTGTTGAAAGCGCTCAAGCAGATTATATCGCTATTGCTGATACAACTGCCGTATATACCGAAAATTATATCCAATTTTCAGACTTCGAAAATAATTTAGCAGAAAACATTAATAGAATGGTTAAAGCCAATAAAACGTTCTCAGTTAATCGATATAATGCGAAATTATTAAACGAAAATATACTGCCTCAATATTTTATAAGAGATATTACCTCAGCTATAACTGAATATAATAGAACCTTTATATTTTCCGCTGTTTTAATTATTTTTGCACTCTTAGCTATAGGTGTGATAATTACGGCAATATTAAGGTCTGGCTTTAAACCTTTATATGGCGCAATAAATGCGTTGAACCTTTTATCCAATGGAAATACAGATGTAGACGTAAAGGTAAGGGGTAAAGATGAAGTAAGTCAAATTGCTAGTGCAGTGAAATCTTTTCGAGAAACTTTACTAAATTATAGAAATGTCAGGTCTACTGCCATAAAAAATAGACAGAACCAGGAAGAGAAAATTATTGGGGAAACGCTAAAACTAGCATCACTATTGCCGGCAGAGCAGCGGAAGGCATTGAGAAAAGATGTATCTTCAATGCAAAATTTGAACAGTAATAACAAAAATACTGAGAAAAACCTATTTTCTACTGATGAAAATCAAACAATGGTAATCCTTACCATAGCATTTAGTCGCATAGCCAAGGAAATAAAATCTTTATTCAGAAAGCAGGTTCAACTGACTGAGGCATATCAACGATTTGTGCCAGAACAGTTACTTCAGAGTCTAGACAAAAAGTCGATACTAGACGTTCAGTTAGGCAATCAAGTTCAAAAAGAAATGACTATATTATTTTCTGATATAAGATCTTTCACGAATATATCAGAAAAATTAGAACCAGCTGAAAATTTTAAATTTGTGAATGACTATTTGGCTGCTGTTGTACCTTCAATTAGAAAATACGATGGTTACGTCGATAAATATATCGGAGATGCAATTATGGCTTTATTCACAAGGAAGAGCTCTGATGCGGTAAATAGCGCAATTGATATGCTATCTAAATTAGCAAAGCTGAATACTAAACGAGTAAAAGAGGGCTTGCCCAGTATTTCTATTGGAATCGGTATAAATACCGGGTCTGTGATGTTAGGAACATTAGGAGTTCCGGATAGAATGGAAGGTTCTGTAATTAGCGATACAGTCAATCTTTCGGCAAGGCTTGAAGAATTAACTAAATTTTATAAGGTGCCTCTTATAATAAGTTCAGATACGGAAGAAACTCTTCCTAAATCAATTTTAAGAAGAGAAATTGATGAAATTGAAGTAAAAGGAAAAATAAAGAAAGTAAGAATATTTGAAGTATTTCACTGGGAACAAAAAAAATACAGAGATAAAAAAATAGAGTTATTTCCAATATTCAAAAAAGCATTATATTTTTATAGGAAAAATGACTTAAAAAGTTGCTATAAGCAATTGAAAGAATATGAGAAAACCCTTAAGGTTGATCCAATTTTGAATTTATATTTCGATCGGTGCAAAAGTTAAAAGATAGGTGCTATAAAAATATGAATAATAAGCCTAAATCGATGATACCAGGTGCATCTTTGGCCTCTACCATAAAAGTTTTAGCTGGGTTGGGTCCTCTGGGTGAGAAAGTTTTAAAGCAAAATGGAATAAGTGAGATTGATCCACAAAAAAATTACCCGAGTTCAATAAGACTTAAAATATTTGAGGAGGTAAGAGATAGATTTGGGACTGATGCATTGTATGCAATTGGCATAGAGCAAGGGCTTTTAATGTTATCCATGCTACCGGATTTTGGTAAATACATAGAAAATTCTAGAAAAAAATACTTAATGAGATCGGTGTCTTCAAATAATAGAATTAGAAATTATAATTTTATAGATGAGATTTTGCCTGGATTACAAAAAATTACAAATGATTATATGGGGCAATTTCGTAGCAATAAGCTAAAAGGTGATATAGGTTTTAATCGGCTATCAGAAGATACGTGGGAAATGACATTTGTACTAGCTCAGCCATTGAAAAATTGGAAATTTGGAATTGGAAATTATCATATTTTTCTTATTAACCTTTTTGGTGACTTGTTTGATATTGAATACGAGCTTGATAAAAAAAGTGCAGATATTGATGAAGGTTGGTCTAGTGGTGCTTTTATTCTAAAATTTTCACAAAATGAGATGTTAAGAGATCAAAAAGAAATAATAGCAAATACAAGACTTAAAGCCCATGAAGGACTTATGAAAGCCGTTTTAGAGGATGCTGAACGAAAAAAAGAGGAAACAGAGAGGTTATCTATTAATTTAGCAAAATACCTGCCTCCCCAAGTCCATAATGCAATTTTTTCAGGTAAGTTTAATACCGGAATTGCTACAAAAAGGCGCAAGATAACAATTTTTTTTAGTGATATTGCAAATTTTACATCTACTTCGGAAGGTTTGCAGCCAGAAGATCTAACAAAATACCTGAATGAATATTTTTCGGAAATGACCAATATAGCTCTCGATCATGGCGCAACAATTGATAAATATATCGGAGACGCAATGATGGTATTCTTCGGTGACCCAGAAAGCAAAGGAGAACAAGAGGATGCAAGATCATGCGTAAAAATGGCATTAAAAATGCGCGAAAGAATATCCCATTTGCAAGAAAAATGGCAAAAACAAGGCTTTGCTGATCCATTCGTTATTAGAATGGGGATGAACACGGGTTATTGTAACGTTGGTAATTTTGGAAGCGACCAACGTCTTACTTATACCATTATTGGTAGTGAAGTAAATGTAGCTCAACGTTTAGAGGCATCTGCACAACCGGGAGGAATATTAATGTCGTATGAAACGTACGCTCACGCGCTTGACTTAATAGAAGTAGAGCAACTAGAAAGTATTTCGATGAAAGGGGTAAAAAGAGAAATAAAAGTATTTTCAGTTTTAAATAAGCTTAAAAAAGAAAATAGAACAAAAGATACTTCTCAAAAAATTAAAAATGTTGCTGAAAGAGTAGGCGATAGGCTGGATGCTCTAGAAACGAAAATTGAAGAGATTTTGGAACGAATAAAATGATCAAAATTGATATGGAACTCAATATAGGAAAGTATATACACGGAGTGCTCTTGGTTCAACGTAGAAGTTCTTGTTAGATTACGGTCTTTAGGTGAAAGAAGTTTTAAAAAATCTGGTGTTCTTAAAATTAATTTATATAAAGAAAACACAAGCTATCTAAAAGCAAAAATCACTCTTTAAAAGCTCTATCTATTATTTAGGCAAAGGTTGCCATAGGTAGTCAATTATTGCAAAGGATTCAGTAAGTTTCAGTAGCCTCTATATATGACTTTGTATTATTTGATTTTTGATATTAAAAAATAACATAATATATATTATGCGCCAAATTAGAGCTAGAAAATAGTAGTCTATCAATAACATAAGGCATTTTACAAACCCTCTTTTATCTCGAACATGAAATTTTTGATCTTAAAGTACTCCAATTAAATGAAATCTCGTATAATCTCAAAAACTGATCGGAGGAAGAAAAATCTATTGAAGATTGCTTTATCTATACCTTCTTCTATTCCGCCAGATAGGTCTCTAAATAGTTTTTGGGCCACGTCCTTTAAATGGTGCATAGCTCTTCTTTTCTAAAACTAGAGAATTTTTTTCGGCCTTCACAATTATAACTCAGCTTGGACGTACAGAAAAATTGTAGGCATCGAAAAGATACATCGGATAGACCATTCAAAACAAACTGACCTGAGCCAAAAAATAAAATATAGTGGGTTTAATACAACTACTTAAGTCTCTGTATTATATGCTATAATAATTTTAATTAAAATTACATTATTCACCAATTTCATAAACATTCTATGTTTTAAAGAAAAGCTTTATTGCTTTTAGGCTATTTACATAAGTTTAAGAATTAAACATTTATAAACTTGGTCAGCCTCTTCCTCTTTACAACTAATCCTTGGCATAGATTTTGCGTTTATATTTTATCAATACTAACAGATTAAAAAAAATAAAAATTTAAGATAAAATTATGAATGTATCTGAAACAGAGTTTCCATTTAGCTTTATGTATGAAAATTATTTGCTATTAAAGGGAGTATGTGAGAAGGATTTTGTTAGCCAGCACTGGGCGGTTTTTGGTGATAACTTCAAAGAACTATTAAACAGACAAGAGATATGGCCCCGAATGCTCCGAAATGCTCTAACCATTGGATTAAATGACAATCTAATAAAAATAAGCAATCAAAGGTTTTATGACGAGAGTTATGATTATTGGGAAAATCTTCGAAAAGGTAGTTATGAAGACTTAATATTTGATCCAGAAGAAAATGATGCTGAAACTCAGAAGCTCTTAAGTTTTTTTCATGATACTGCTAGGCTTACTTCATATGATTATTTAATTGATAATTGCATGCAAAACATCTGCTCCCCCGTCGGTTTGGAACTGAATGTAACGCACAAAGATACAATAAAGACCATTTTCTGTAATCAGCACGATCTAGATGACGTTTATCATTCTTACCTGATTTTGAGTGAATTTCATAGGCCTTTGGACGAAAGACCTTTGATTTGTGAGATTGGTTCAGGCTATGGAGGGCTTATAAGCAAAATAAAGAAGAATGTTATCAATGGGAGATGTATATTATTTGACCTACCGGAAGTAAACATAATTCAGAGTTATTTTCTTTCAAATGTATTTCCAGATGCAAAATTTTTAGGCTATAAAGACTATTTAGAAAAAGGTACTTCTTTGATAAATTCTGATTTTGATTTTTTGATTTTGCCTGGATGGGTTGCAAAGGATATTTTAGAAAAATATTCTGTAGATCTTTTCATTAATATTCGTTCTTTTATGGAAATGCCTCCAAAAGTTATTGCTGATTACTTTAATGTCATTCACAATTCTATTAAAATGGAAGGCCTGTTTGCTTGCTTTAATAGGTATTCAAAACCTATAGGCAGCAAAGAAGAAAGAGTTGTTAATGAGTTCAAAAATTACCCGTTCGATAATAAGTGGATACCAAAACTATCTAGATCATCGGATATTCAACCACACATTCATCTTCTTTTAGCAGAACGCAATAGTGAGGATATTGGGATAAACTTTGATGATCATTTAAAAAATGCAATAGGTAACTCCTTTTGATATTAGCTATCTTTTTTAAAAGCTAATTAGAAACAAAAATTTTCTTTACACAATTTATTCTGTTCACCCTATTTAAATGACAAGTTTTTTATAGAAGTCTTGTATGTCTTTTATTAAGGAAGATGGTTGCTCTAGAGCGGCAAAGTGACCGCCTCTATTCATTTCAGTCCAATGAACCAAGTTAAAAAGCCTTTCAACATATGACTTAGGAGGCCATGTTAAAAACTCTTTTGGATAAACAGCGCATCCAGTTGGAACCTCTACCCTTCTTCCATCCTGAGAGAGTATTCGTCCCCCTTCTTTGGCTCTACCATAATAAATCCAGGATGATGTATTAAATGATTTCGTTAGGATATAGATCATAATATTAGTTAATAAATCGTCTTTTTGGTATGTCAGTTCTATACTTCTATCCTCTAAATCGGACCAATGATAAAATTTTTCTATTATCCATGCAGCTATACCTAAAGGACTATCCATCATAGCGTAACTAAGTGTTTGAGGCTTTGTGCTTTGTATGGCAAAATACCCGCTCTGAGAGACGTAATCTTTACTAAATTGCCTATCCCAACTTTTTTCTTCTTCTGTTTTTGGCCCATCTATATGTCTTGCGGGGAGCATGTTAATATGAATACCTTTACAATTCTTTGAGTGATCGAACCCAAGCCACGTGGAAATTGCACTCCCCCAATCACCTCCTTGAGCAACGTATTTTTTATAACCAAGCTTTTCAGTCATAAGTTTATTAAAAATGCTAGCAATTCTTCTTGGTCCAATAGGATTCTCTGGTTTCCCAGAAAATGCAAAACCTGGAATAGAGGGTGCAATAATATCAAAGCAAACTGCATTATTATTACCATATTTTTCTGGTTCACAAAGTGGATCAATGATTTCAAGAAATTCAACTATTGAACCGGGCCATCCGTGAATTAAAATCAACGGAATAGCCTTTGGAGAAGAAGATTTTTTAATTATGAAATGAATATCAAGATCATCTACTTTTGTTTTGTAATTAGGAAATTGGTTTAATCTGGCTTCTTGAGATTTCCAGTCATATTCCTTTGTCCAATAGTTAGCTAAATTTTTCATAAAATCAATATTTGTTCCGAAAGACCAGCCTCCATCTTTAGGCATTTCATGCCATGGGAAGGATGCTACTTTGGTTTTTACGTTTTTTATTTCAACATCCGAAAAATTTATTTCAAAAGCATTAATATCCATTTTTTATCCTGAATTTTAACTTGATTTCGTCCTTTTAAAGTCTTAGATAATAAAGCATTTAGCTGATCAAATCATTAATTTTTAGATTTTCACTTCCGATTACATATTGAATATTAAATATTCTCGAAATCACCATGCCGACCCGCGCCGGTTGAGAACCGCTCTAAACCCGCTAGACCTTCCTTGGGATTAGCATCTACTCCATTCATCCATTCTAATTTCAAACCCTCTCGGATAGTCAGTCCCCGTGTCTCGATTATAGACCTGCGATCAGCCAATACTGCTGCCTGAGGAAATCGAGCTATTTCACGTGCCATGGCCTCTGCCTCTTTACGAGTGCTTCCAGTATTCACAATTTTCTCGCATAATCCTATTTGATATGCTTCTTCAGCTGTTACTTTCCGACCAGTCATCGCGATCTCAAGTGCTTTTCCCTGACCAACAAGTCGAGGAAGACGAACTGTTCCTCCATCTAGAAGTGGTATACCCCATCGACGACAATAAACTCCAAAATACGCGTCCTCAGCCATAATTCTTATATCGCACCAAAGTGCGAGTTCCATTCCCCCAGCTACTGCGGGCCCCTCTACAGCTCCAATTAAAGGTTTATTAAGCTCCATTCTAGATGGCCCTAATGGACCGCGTGGAGGCTCTGAAGAGCCTATGGGAAAATCTAGCTTGTGAAGTTCTTCTCTACTTTCTCCCAGGGTATGAGCGTATTTGAGATCCCAACCAGCACAAAATGCTCCTCCCTCTCCGTAAAAGACCCCAACCTTTGCATCACTTTTATTAAATTCATTAAATGCCTCTACTAAATCATCAGCTGACTTTGGATCCATGGCATTGCGTGCTTCAGGACGATTGTGAATAATTGTCCAAACGTCATCAGTTTTCTCTATTTCTACTGTCATTCTTAAACCTTTTTAGTTTTAATTACTTAATGGATTAATTATATAAATTTAAACTTTGTAAAAAAGGTTTATTTGAGCCATGTTCTTCTGATTTGGCTGTTACATTGTCTTTACTAATTAAGTATAAATCGCCAAGTTTAGGTCCTTAACCAAACCCATAAGTATACTCTTAAAGAAAAAATCTCAGATAAAATAGGATAATAGACACTAGTCCTACTCTCTAAACTATCTATATATTTTTGTGTTAAATTATTTTCTTTTGCAGCGTCTATTAAAATTTTTAAATATCGTTTGGATGGAGGAATGTCCTTAGTTTCATCTGTTATATATATAAGCGTATATGCTGTTTTTCTTGAACCCTCTATATAAACTGATAATTTCACTAATTTATAATCTTCTCCCTCCGTATTAACTATTTTTTGCAAATCTTCTCTATCA
>CACIAQ010000055.1 GCA_902584635.1 uncultured Alphaproteobacteria bacterium | reverse complement strand
ATCACTATACAAAATCAAAGATATTCATATGGCTCAGAATATAATTGCAAAAAACATTAGATGTTTGGCCTGTACCTGTGCAGAAAAAGGCGCTTACTTATTTAATGAATCAGCTATAACAAAAATTCCTACAAGTCAGGTAGCTGTGATTGATACGACTGGAGCTGGAGATAACTTTGCTGCAGGTTTCTTATACGGACTCTCAAAAAATTTTACTTTAAAAGATTGTGCTTCTTTTGGAAATTCAATAGCAGGTGAAGTACTAAAAGTTTATGGCCCAAGAATTGAAAAAAGTCTAAATGACTTTATTGTGCGTTAGTAGCTAATTACTTTTAGTTAATAATCTAAAAACATCAGCTAAATCAGCTTCTTCTGTTGATAAATCCAATATTTCTAATCCTTGAGATCTTAAAGAGTCAAGCAATTGATTGGTTTTTATTTCATTTCTATCGTAAGATATCGAAAGTTTTTTATTTTTATTTTCCTTTAGACTTGCTTTCTTGGGAAGATTGATTTTCTTTAACTGCGAATTACTATACTTAATATTTATAACCTTCAAATTTACCCTATCTAATAGGTCGTTAGTATCATTACAAGCAATTAACTCGCCCTCGTTTAAGATAGCGATTCTCTCACAAAGAGCTTCGGCTTCTTCCAGATAATGAGTAGTTAAGATAATGGTTGTTCCCTTAGCATTTAAATCTTTCAAATAGCTCCATAACATCTCTCTCAGCTCAATATCAACACCAGCGGTCGGTTCGTCTAAGATCACTACGTCTGGTGAGTGAACAAGCGCTTTACCAATGAGTAACCTCCGTCTCATTCCACCAGAAAGAGATCGCATATAAGCGTTGGCTTTTGATTCTAAGCCAAGTTTTTTTAATATTTGGGCAATCTTTCTTTCTGATTTTCTAACACCGTAGAGACCTGCTTGTATATCTAAACTCTCATAGGGTGTCAAAAACGGATCGAAATTTGTTTCTTGGGGAACAACTCCAATGCTTCTTTTAAATTCTCTGACATTAGTGTCCTGGTTAATATTTCCTATTTTTACTATTCCAGAAGTTTTGATTACTAGACCAGCTAAGATATTTATCAGAGTTGATTTTCCCGCGCCATTCGGTCCTAGAAGCCCAAAAAAGGATCCTTTTTTTACTTGTAAGTTTAAATTTTTAAGAGCAACAACTGGCTCATTTCCATCATAACTTTTATACACCTTCTGTAAATTTTTAACCTCCAGACCAAGCTCTGTTAATTCTGTTCTCATCATATTTAATCATCACTTTTATAGTAGTATTAGACATAAAATATGTTATTTATTCTGTTATGTCGAAAGAAGTTATAACCACAGATAAAATTGTTGTATCATGTAATGGTGATGATAGCAAAGGAAGCAATCACCCAAAAGTATGGCTAAAAATAAAAGAGACAGAGAATTTTATTGACTGCCCTTACTGCGAGCGAAGATTTTCCTATCAACCACCGAAGGACTAGATTGTGAATGATTTTAACTCTGGAAAACATCTCATATTAGTAGATGGTTCAGGATTTATATTTAGAGCTTACCATGCTCTTCCACCTCTAACAAAGTCAGATGGAACACCAATAGGAGCGGTTTCAGGTTTTTGTAATATGCTCTTTAAATTAATAACTGAGCTCAAAGAATTCAAAGCCACCCATATTGCAATCGTATTTGACCATAAAGAGAAGACATTTAGGTCGGATATATATAAAGATTACAAAGCAAATAGACCCCCTCCCCCAGATGATTTAGTACCTCAGTTTCAGTTAATAAGAGACGCCACTGAAGCATTTGGTTTTTTTGCAATCGACAAGAAGGGGTATGAAGCTGACGACATTATTGCAACACTAGCTAAGAACGCAACTGAGGAAGGTGCCATTGTAACAATCTTTTCATCAGACAAAGATTTAATGCAACTTGTTACGGACGACATAAAAATGTACGACCCTATAAAAAATACTTTCATTGATATTGACAGAGTGAGAGAAAAATTTGGCGTTACGCCAAACCAGGTTATAGACGTACAAGCTCTTATTGGTGATAAAATAGATAATGTGCCAGGTGTACCAGGCGTCGGTATAAAAACTGCTTCTAGCTTGATTTCAGAATTTAAAACTGTAGAAAACTTGGTAGAGAAATATGAGACAATAGGTCAGATTAGAATAAAAAATTTGATTTCTGAAAATATCGATAAAATAATTTTATCAAAAAAGCTCGTAACCTTACTCAAAACTGTCGAAATTAATACCAATCTTCAAGATCTTGAACTAGCAACTTTAAATCTTAATAAATTACTAGTTTTCACAAAACTAATGGAATTCAATTCATTATCAAAAAGAATCTCGTCCCAATTAGAGGAATTGAATTCATCAAAGACATCCAAAGTTGACCAAAGAGAATTAATTTCTTCAAAAAATTATGAAGTGATTAGAACTGAAGATGATCTTAATAAGTGGTGCAAAGAAATATTGAAACAAAAATTTTTTGCAATTGATACCGAAACCACCTCTATTGATACTCTATCCGCTGAAATCGTAGGCGTTTCCCTTTGTATTGGGATAGGTAAAGCTTGCTACATACCAATAGCACATCAGGCCAACCAGTCTGAATATAGAGAATTAGAAGAGAAACAATTAGATAGAGATATAGTCTTGAGAAGACTGCAGCCACTTTTGACCGATAAAAGTATATTGAAAATTGGGCATAATATAAAATACGACATCAAGGTTTTGGACAAATATAAATGTTACGTAAACTCTTTTGATGACACCATGTTAATGTCACACTGTATAAATGGTGGACAACAAAGACACAGCTTGGACTCAATAGCAAAGGATCTTCTAAATCATGAAACAATAAAGCTTAAAGATGTAATTGGATCAGGAAAGAAAGAACTTAATTTTCAGAATGTGCCTATAAGTTTAGCCGCAGATTATGCAGCTGAAGATGCTGATATGACTTTTCGAGCATGGAAAATTTTCAAGAAAGAGCTAATCAAAAAATCAGTTTATTCCGTTTATCAAAATATCGATAAGCCGATGGTGCAAGTTTTAATAGACGCAGAGCTAAAAGGGGTTGAGGTAGATAAGCTACAATTAAAAAAGCTATCTCAATTTTTTGAGAAGAAATTACGTAATTTGGAAAATAAAATTTTCTCAATAGTAGGGGTTAAATTTAATATTGCGTCACCAAAACAATTGGGTGACATTCTTTTTGGAAAGTTAAATTTACCAAATGGAAAAAAAAATAAGTCAGGTGGGTTTCAAACGGGTGCCGATATATTGGAAGATTTATCAATGAAAGGATTTGAAATTGCTTCTTACTTGCTTGAATGGAGAAAGATTTCTAAATTGAAATCTACATATTCAGATTCGCTGATGATGCATATAAATAAGGTAACAGGTAGAGTGCACACCTCTTTTAATCTCGCCGGAACATCTACAGGTCGGCTATCATCCACTGACCCAAATCTCCAAAATATTCCTATACGAGACACAGAAGGTAGAAGAATTAGAGAAGCTTTTGTTGCAAAAGATGGAGCTAAGCTATTAAGCCTTGATTATAACCAAATAGAATTGAGGCTATTAGCTCACATAGCGGACGTAAAAGGGCTTAAGGATGCATTTAAAAATAATATCGATATTCACTCAAGCACCGCATCCCAAATATTTAAGGTAAGTCTTGGAGACGTCGATGGGTCGCTCAGAAGGAAAGCAAAAGCGATAAATTTTGGAATAATTTACGGCATCTCTGCATTTGGTCTATCAAAAAATCTTAAAATTACTCGTAATGAAGCACAAGAATTCATAGATAATTATTTCAAGCAATTTCCTGAAATTAGAGATTATATGAACACTACTGTAGAGAAAGCAAAGAGCTATGGTTTTGTAACCACCTTGTTCAACAGAAAAATACATTTACCCAACATAGGAACAAAGGGTCCACTTGGTGGCTTTGCAGAGAGGGCTGCTATAAATGCTCCAATCCAAGGTAGTGCTTCAGATATAATTAAAAGAGCTATGATTAAAATACATGAGTTTCTGAGTAGCTCCGAACTAGACGCTGACCTTTTATTGCAAGTACATGACGAACTAATATTTGAAACTAATAATGACACTATCAATGAAATACAAAAAAGAGCCACTGAAATTATGGAACAAGCAACACTACCATATTTAGATCTGGACGTACCCCTTAAGGTTGAGGGAGGGCATGGAATTAATTGGTCTGTAGCTCATTGAAATCTATTAAAATTTCATTGAAAACTTTATTTAGTAGAATTGGGTTAGTGTGCCTTATAACTATTTCGACTCCAAATTTTCCCGAATTGTTGAAAGGATATGATCCAATAGATATTTCTTTGTACTTATCAGCATAATTCCGAAGTCTTTCCGATATTTCACTTTCGGTTTTAAATATCTTTAAAGTTCTGGAAAGAATAGGGTTCTTAGATCCCAGGCCTAAGATTATTTCTTGCGCCATTGCTTCGAAGATCTTTGGAACTCCAGCCATCACAAATACATTTCTAATTACAAAGCCAGGTGCCCCAGAAATTTTATTTTTTATAAGTTTCGCACCTTTAGGTATTCTTGCCATTCTTAACCTGGCCTCATTAAGATCTTTTTTCCCATTTTTATAATACATCGCCAGTAATTCCACAGCATCATCCCTAATAAACAAGGGAACATCAAAACAACTCGCTATAGCTTCAGCGGTTATATCATCATGGGTAGGTCCAATTCCCCCACTGGTAAAAACGTAATCTTTCGCAGAAGCTTCTTCATAAACGACATCTTCGATAATTCTGTGATCATCGGGGATGACTCTTATTTCCTCTAATGAGATTCCTCTTTCTACTAACAATTTTGCTAAATAATTAGAATTTGTGTCTTGCGTTCTGCCAGAAAGAATTTCGTTTCCTATGATTATAATAGCAGCTGTTTTCATTTTGTTAGAATATTTATTATGTTAAATGAAGTTTACTCTTTACTGAATAATATTTGGCTTCTAATCATAGACTATCAAAAAAATAAAAACAAAAAAATGCATAAGAATAAAAACGGAATTTATATATATAATCAAGACGCTTACAAAGGTATAAAAAAAGCATGTGAGATTGCCTCTAAAACTCTTGATATGATTGGTCAATATGTTGTACCTGGAGTAACAACTGAAGAGCTAGATAAAAAGTGTCATGATTTTATGGTGTCACATAATTCAGTACCGGCAACATTAGGTTATAGAGGCTATCCAAAATCCTGTTGTATTTCTCTTAACCATGTGGTGTGTCATGGCATTCCTAGTGATAAAAGACTTAAAAATGGTGATATTTTAAATATTGATGTGACATGCATTCTTGACGGCTGGTATGGGGATACGAGCAGAATGTTCACTGTAGGTGACATTGGGTTAAGATCAAAAAGATTAATTGAGATAACTCATGATGCTCTCATATTGGCAATAAATAGTGTTACTCCGGGTCATACGTTTGGGGATCTTGGTGCAATAATACAAGAATATGTTGAAAAAAATAAAATGTCTGTTGTAAGAGATTTCTGTGGTCATGGAATTGGAAGTGAATTTCATCAAGCACCAAACGTTCTTCACTACGGCATTCGAAACTCTGGACCCAAACTTGAAAGTGGTATGTGTTTCACAATTGAACCAATGGTAAACATTGGTCGACCAGAGACAAAGATTCTAAGTGATAATTGGACAGCTGTTACCCGAGACAAATCACTTTCAGCTCAATTTGAACACACCGTATTTGTAAAAAAAGAGGGGTGTGATATATTAACACTCTCCCACGACAATACTTTTTTTCCGGAAGGTGCTATATTGCACCACAACAATGTTTGAACTTTTTCCCAGACCCACATGGACAAGGACTATTTCTTCTGACTTTCTTATTGTTAGAGGAAGCAAGATTATCTGAACTGTTGTCAAAAATTATTGGCTCAAAACTTTTTACTTCTTTATCATACGATTTACTATCAGTTTCAGATACAAATTTTGCATAAAAAACCACTTTAATTGTTTCTCTCTTTATCTTTTCCAACAAGCTTTCAAATAGTATAAATGCTTCTTGTTTATATTCATTTAGGGGATCTCGTTGAGCATATCCCCTAAAACCTATAACAGATCTTAAGTGATCCAATGTGGAAAGATGTCTAGACCAACAATGATCTACCACTTGAAGCAAGATTTGTTTTTGAAGCATTTTAAATGCCTGTTCACCTATTTCTTTTTTCTTATTGTCTAAATTATTTTGAATGTCCTTTAGTATAATATCTCTTATCTCAGTTTCTAATATTCCGTCTTTTTTAACGCTACCACTCAATTGAATTATCTGACCGAATTGCTCTTTGAGTTTTATCTCTAATCCTTTTACATCCCATTGATCAACGAAAGCTCCTTCAGGAATACTCTCAACAATGATATCCTCCACCACGTCCATATATATGTTTTCGAACATTTCTGTGACATCAGCAGTTTCCATTATATTTCGCCTCTGAGAAAATATTTCTTTTCTTTGAACATTCACCACATCATCATATTTGAGAATATTTTTCCTTAGGTCAAAGTTTCTGGCCTCAACTTTCCCTTGCGCTCGTTCCAGCGCCTTGCTAACCCATGGATGTGCAATGCTTTCTCCATCTTTCAACCCAAGCTTGGACAACATTCCATCAAGTTTATCTGATCCAAATATTCTTAGTAAATCGTCATCGAGACTTAAGAAAAAAGTTGTTTTTCCAGGATCTCCCTGCCTACCTGACCGCCCTCTTAATTGATTATCTATTCTCCTACTTTCGTGTCTCTCTGTAGCTAAGACATACAACCCCCCTGCTTCAACTACCTTTTCCCTATCCTTAAGAACTTGGTATTCAATGTTATTTTTCTTTTGATCAAACTTTGGATCATTTTTATCAATTTTGGCTTTCAATTGCATTTCAATATTTCCACCAAGCTGTATATCTGTTCCCCTACCTGCCATATTTGTTGCTATAGTAACGGCTCCAGGTGTTCCAGCAAGTGAGATTATCTCTGCTTCTTTCTCATGATATCTAGCGTTAAGCACATTATGTTTTATATTTTCTTTTTTAAGCAGTTTTGAAATTTCTTCTGATTTATCGATCGATGTTGTTCCCACTAATATAGGCTGTCCTTTGGCATAAGATTTCTTTATTTCCTTTACAACAGCATAGTATTTCTCTTCTTTGGTTCTATACACTTGATCATCTTCATCTAGTCTAGTAATTGGCATGTTAGTGGGTACTGCAACAACACCTAAGCCATAGATCTCTGAAAATTCATCTGCCTCTGTTACCGCTGTACCAGTCATTCCGGCCAATTTTTCATAAAGACGAAAGTAATTTTGAAAGGTTACCGACGCGAGAGTAGTATTTTCAGGTCTTACGATCAATTTTTCTTTTGCCTCAATCGCTTGGTGCAGGCCGTTGGATAGGCGTCTACCAGACATCATTCTTCCTGTAAACTCATCAATTAAGATAACCTCTCCATCTCTGACTATATAGTCACTCTCCCTTCTAAATAACTTATTAGCAATTAAAGCTTGGTTGACGTGATGGACTAAATCCGTATTCTCAGGGTCATATAAACTAGATTTTGAAGTAAGGAGTTGTTTTTCTCTGAGTAAGTTTTCCATCAATTGGTTTCCACTATCAGTTAAGCTTCCTGTCTTAGTTTTCTCATCTAACTCAAAGTCACTTACATTTAGTTTAGGAATAAGCGAATTTACTTTTGTATACAATTCTGACTTGTCATTAGTTGGACCGGAAATGATTAGGGGTGTTCTTGCCTCATCGATTAAAATACTGTCTACTTCATCTACAATAGCATAGTGAGGAGCTCTTTGGCATATCTCTAGAAGGTCAGATTTCATATTATCGCGCAAATAATCAAAGCCAAGTTCATTGTTAGTTGCATATGTCACATCGGCCTTATAAGCATTTATTTTCTCAAACTCATCCAAATCTGGAGTTATTACACCAACGCTTAGCCCAAGAGCAGAAAATACATTGCCCATCCATTCTGCGTCTCGCTTAGCCAGATAATCATTAACCGTAACAAGATGAGCGCCCTTACCTTTTAAGGCATTGAGATAAAGAGGCAAAGTTGCCGTCAGCGTTTTACCCTCCCCGGTTTTCATCTCTGCGATATAACCCTTATGAAGAAAATAACCTCCTATTAGTTGAACGTCAAAAGGTCGTAAACCGATTGTTCTCTCAGAAACCTCCCTCACTACTGCAAAGGCCTCAGGTAATACCGAATCTAT
>CACIAQ010000054.1 GCA_902584635.1 uncultured Alphaproteobacteria bacterium | reverse complement strand
CATCACCATTAATAGCACCTATTACAGGCTTCTTTGAATTAAAAATTTTTAGGGCAACAAGGCCTCCCCCATCTCGATGATCATCATTTGAAAGTTTATTACCCTCTTCTGCGTAATTGAATGTATTTGGACCTTCAACTAAATCAGCTCCCGCACAAAATGCTCGCCCTTTCCCGGTAATTACGACGGATCTAATTTCATCGTTCTGATCGGTATGATCAAAGACTTCTATAAGCTCATCCTGCATAGTTTTAGTGAAAGCATTGAGATTACTTGGTCTGTTGAGTGAGATCATGAAAGTATCTCCATGGAGGGCAGTTATCAATTCTTTATACATTTTACTTATCCTAAAGATGTGTTCACTGATGTTAATATTTTTTTTTGAAATTTATAGTCTTAATAAGTTATAGTAGATTAATGTCTTAACTAGTAAAGTGTTATCAACAAATACAATTCGAGAGAGGTAAAGTATGAATCCCCAAAATAAGGCCCAAATACAAACTAATCGGAGAAAAATATTCGAACTAGAGATACTTATAAATTCGAATAAAACAAAAGTGGAAGTATGCAGAGCCTCAATTGAGCAAAACTATGCATCCATTATGAGGAACTATAATGCGGCATATATGGGTAACCATCACTTAGCAAATCAAGAAACAGATGAAATTCTAAGAAATAGACTGGCTATAATGAGTAACATGATCGCTGAACAGGATGTGGAAATAAATTTTAGAGAGTCTATGAACAACAAGGCTCAATTAGATTTTTTAGAACATAAGTCCTCAGTTAATAAGACAATTCTAGAAGTAAATAAACAGCTTACTGAGATTAATAAAAAACTTATTGAACTGAACAGAATGATTATGAAAAAGAATGAAGATACTCTTCAATTTAATAAGAAAAATTTAGCTACGAACGAAAAATTTCTTAAAGGTGAGTTCCACCCTTCAAAAGCTACAGAAAAAGACAACAAAAAGCGGATAGACCAAAATACAAAGAGATGTGCCAAGATTGAGGAGATGGCTTCGGATAATAAGAAACGGATTATAGACATTCAGTCCAAAACACAAACCAATGCGATAGATATAATGAAGAATTCTGTTCAAATTTCTGAAAGACGTGAACGCATTAATGACTTACAAGAGAAAGTAAATGAAAATCAGAATTCAGTTGCAGAGATGATATCAATCAAAATAAAAAACTGACACAAATTAATTTTCCAGAACAATCCTATACCTTGCTTTACCACTCTTAAGATGAGCAATTGCCTCATTAATTTCTGACATTTTGAAAAACTCCACCTCGGGAATTATTTTGTGTCTTGCACAGAATTCTACCATTTTCTTCATTGCTTCTGGTCCTCCAACAGGACTTGCAGACACGGAATTTTGTCCTCTTAACATGTGAAACATAGTTATGTTTAGAGGCTCAGACAGTAATCCAAGAAAATGGAGCCTGCCTTTTGGCTTAAGGGTATTCATAAATAGCCCCCATTTCCCCTCAAATGCATGACCTGTAAAAAATAAATAATCGAAAGATTTTTTAAGCCTTTTAATCGCGTCAATATCACTAGCAATAACCACATTATGCGCACCGTAACTCTTGGCTTCTTCTACTTTGCTTTGGGAACCCGTAATAGCGGTTACTTCACAACCCCAAGCATTAGCGAACTTAATAGCCATATGTCCAAGCCCACCTATTCCAAAAATGCAAACACTATCTGTAGGTTTTACTGCATATTGTACAAATGGGTTGAAAACAGTAATACCACCACACATGAGAGGACCAGCTGTCCTGGGATCGAGTGCGTCAGGGATTGGAATAGCACTTAAATCTTGAACTCTTATTTTATCGGCGAAACCTCCATTTCGGCCTACGAAAACACCAACTCTATCATCGCAAAGATTATGATCACCGTTATAACAGCATTCACAAGTCTTACAGTACCCAGCTTGAAAGCCTACTCCTACCCTTTGCCCAATATGCCTGTCTTTAACTTGGACACCGATAGCTTTAATTTTCCCAATAACCTCATGGCCAGGAACAAACGGATATTCATTATTTGAAAAATCATTGTCGATGTAATGAACATCACTATAGCAAAGTCCGCAGTTTTCAATCTCAATATCAACATCATCAGGCCCTATTTCTCCTAATTCGTATTCATAAGGTTCCAACAAACCTTTTTCATTTTTTGCGGCATATGCTTTTACTTTCATTACTCTCTCCCAATGCTTAATTTACTATTTTTGTTTACTCATAAGTATAGGTATTTGGGATTGATTAATAAAGATATTTTCATTTGAAAAAAAAAAAAATCTTTATATTATTTCATTAACCGGAGGAGTGGCAGAGTGGTTGAATGCACCGGTCTTGAAAACCGACGTAGGTGAAAGTCTACCGTGGGTTCGAATCCCACCTCCTCCGCCAATAATTCCTTTTCTTCTTATATGCTTGAAAATTAGTGCTTTTAGGGCTAATATACTTTACAGAACCACGTATTTTACCACGTATAGTGATAATTTTTTTGCCGAGATATTTGAGATAAAAAACTACATTACATATGGCAAACCAAGGCTAGAAAATGGCAGGTATGTAGTTGATGCTACGATTCCATTTGAGATGAGAGAGAAGCTTGGTTGGGGCAAACAAAAAAGATTATACCTAAAGACAAATAACTATGAACAGGCAGTAGCAAATTTAGCTGACAAGAAAGTAGAGCTTGAAAAATTAGCGACTGATATGTTGGCTGAGTTTGACCCTCTTGTTTCAAAGGCTGAAGAACTTTTGGAGCTGTTAGTAATCCGTTATGAGAAAAATAGATTCACTGAGCAATACGAGAGAGCAGAAAAAGATAAATGGTATTGGGATAAATTTCCTATTGGTTTAGAGGACTTGAGAGCCTTTAGACATAGAAGCTCAGATGAGCAAATAGAAGAATATACAAGATTGCTCAGAATATTAAGAACGGAAACGCTGAAAGTTTTAGAATATAGTCAAAGTGTTGACCAAGACTTTTCAGAAATAGATGACTTTGGGGAACAGATAATTGGTAGTATTAAAGCCAAAAATAGTCTCAAAGCCAATGAAATTAAGGAGTTGAAAGATATCTTAGCAGACGAATTAAAGGCAAAATATCAACAAGACGCTAAGCCCTATTATCATGAATGGGGTATGGTTGCTGAACTTGATAGAGTCAAACGAAAGCTTAGAAAAGAGGGAAAGAAATTAGATGATGAAAAGTTAGATGATTTTGCTAGAAAAATATTAGGTTTAGATAACCACCAAATACAGAGATTTAAAGATATTGAAAGAACTTATAATGAGTTCATAGATAAACATGAAGAAAAAGTAAAAGGTAGAAGCACTCAAGGAATACGGTTTAGCGACCTTCAAAAGCTCTGGGAGGCTTCAGAACTAGACAGTTCAAACAACCTTAGAAACAAGACCCTTGGTCAATACAAACTTGGTCAAAATGACTTTATAGAAAAGTTTGGTAACATAGATTTAGCAACCTTAAACACTAAAGAAACATGTAGGCGTTTCATTACATACCTACATAAAGAGTACCATAAGCAAATTGGGAGAGAGCCACTCGCTAACGGAACAATAAAGAATAAAAAATCAGGAGTAAGCGTTTTACTAGACTACGCTGTTGACTCTCCTGATATCAAAATAGATGTCAATGCTTGGAAGGGTGTGGCAGTTAGCGCAAAGATAGGCAGAGAACTTAAACCAACAATGGCTTGGTCTCGTGAAATGTTAGAAGCCCTCTTTTCTATGCCCATGAATACCAACCATAAGCTCATATTCAGGATAGCGAATATACTTGGGTGTCGCTTGGAAGAAGCTTCCTCTCTTCAATGGGGAGATATAAGAAAACATAACGGTGTTTTATGCGTAGACCTTACGAGAGAGAGCTTATTGGTCAAGAGCAATAGAAACATCAAAGGACAAAGCTCAGCAAGGCGTTTAATTCCTATAGTACCAATACTTGAACATTATCTGAAAGAGCATAAGAAAAATTTCAAAAAACCATATGAAAACAAACAGTTAACTGGTGGTTGGGCTAAAGATAAAGATGGCAAGGTGTCAGGCTCGGTTTCTAAGAAACTGAATAGAAAATATGTTAAAAAAGTTGTACCTCAAGATAGTGTTTATACCTACAACATACATAGCTTTAGAAATACACTTTTAGATAATTGCGCAAAAGTAGGAATAGACCCAGTAGTTGCTGACGAGATAGTTGGTCATTCTAAAAAAGAGATGCGTAAGCACTATAGATACCCTCCTTTTTGGGAAGACAAAGACAAACTCAAAGAGGTCTATAAAAAGCTTTCAACAATTGACTATAGCTATACAAAAGGAGGTAAAGAATGAGAGTAGGATATGCGAGAGTAAGTAGTGCAGACCAAGATTTAACCATACAAATAAAGGCTTTGGAAGAATATGGCTGTGATAAAATATATCAAGAGAAAAGGAGCGGAACGACAACTCTAGGCAGAGAACTTCTACAAGAGTGCTGTGACTTTGTAAGAGATGGCGATGAACTTGTAATAACAAGAATAGATAGGATTTGTAGGAACGTATTAGACCTAGAAATAATTGTTAAAGAGCTAACAAATAAAGGAGTTTCGCTGTCTGCAACTGAACAGCCCATTAGCACCAAAGATGCAACATCTAAAGCGTTCATATCTATGCTGTCTGTATTTGCAGAACTAGAAACAAATCTTAGGAAAGAGCGACAACTAGAGGGCATACAAAGAGCTAAAGAGTTGGGCAAGTATAAAGGACGTAAAGAGCAAGTAGATGCGTCTGTAGTTCAACAATTAAAGGCAGATGGTGTTTCTATTAAAGATATCGCTAACAGATTCAACGTAACAAAAAGAACCATTCACAGAAAGCTAGTAGCATAGGAGAAACATATGCCATTTGATGAAAGTCATATATCCTCTGAGAGCTTCAAATTAGCTCATACAGAGCCTGTTCTTATAGCTGAAAAGAACTTTCTACAGAATAGTTAGAGATGAGGACTCAGCGAGTCGTAAATCAAGTCTGATGATAGGTTTAGTGCTAGTGATTATGGTCAGACTAAAAGCCCGACCATTAATTAATTGGTATATTTTCTCTAGGCATTCTATCTTGGTCAAAATGTATTTAGACTAGTCAAGTTCGACTGCTAGTGGACCAGTCATGCCACTTGTTACTGTCATACCTGCAGCCGAACCAGCTGCGGCTCTTACTTTGTCTACATTTTCTTCTAGCAATTCTTTGCTACTCCAAAGTGTCATAGTTCGAAGTGTATTTTCTCCAGTGACTGTACATCGTGTATTAACTGCACCATACTTTTGCATCTCAGGCCAAAATCCTTTTATGCCTTCAACTGCATTATCTATATTTCCGTCAAATTCCCAATCTGTAAAAGATACGAACATTTAGTCCTCCATTTGTATAAAAAGTTATACAATTAGTTTTAAATTTATTTGTCAATGATTACCAAACGTAATTGGATTTTTTCTGAAAATAAGTCGAATACGTTATTGATACTAAAAATTAAACTTTTTTCTTGGTTGTTCTCTAAAGAGCTTATTACAAACTTACACGTTAATTAGCCATTTTTGTTTACACCCATGCATGGGACACTGGGGGTACTCATGTATTCTATTCTTGGAGTGTGCAGCAGATGGGGTGTTGAGTTATTGGTAAAAAAACACCTCTAAGCAAAACTCTGTGATTTTAATTTTTTTAGTTGTTAAGAATTTCTCTTTTAAATAACCTGTGAGTGAAAATCAAAAATAAAGGACTGAGTTTGAAACAGGGGTCAGAAATTGAGTTGCAATCTGCAAAGGTTGCTTGTTTCGCAGGATTATTTATGTTTGGGTACGTAAGTTTTTTAACGATGTCAACTGAACAAAACTTCGAATTAGCTTGGGTTAATTACCTTACCGTTATAACGCCAATTATTATGCTTTTGACAACCTGCTTAGTAAGTTATTTCTTATTTATTTCCGTTGATAAACAAAGAAATGCTGATTTATATCCCTACTTTCTAATTTTATTCATAATCATGGTTTGTGCCTTCTTCATTATCATGATTGACCTTAAGGCTCTTCTAAATATTTTCGTACTAATGACTTTTGAAGAGCATACGGGCACCGGAAGATGGCTCTTCTTTGTGACACAAATTTTCCCACTAATAGTTATTACTTCTGTTTTTCTTATGCGATTTTGGGCAATGTGTTTATTTATTTTTTTAAATTCTTTGACCCCTACTTTTAAGCTTTACTGGATTCTAAATTATCCTAAAGTTTTTTTTGCTGAAAAATGGGAGGATCTGGATAATGGGATGGCAATCTCGAGTGCTTTCCTGCGAGACGAGATAATGTCTAACGTGTTTATAATAATAATAGTTTTCGGTATCTTTTATTTTAACAGATTTGTCTCAAACTCAATTCAAAAAAATGAGAAAAAAAATGCTATTTTAGGCAGGTATTTCTCCCCCGATATTAAAAAAGAAATTGAAGATTCAGCATTTTCAATTGACAAACAGCAACCTAAAGAGCTTCAAGTTGCTATTTTGTTTACCGACATAATTGGGTTTACAAAAATTTCAGAAAAAATGGACCCTAAAGAAGTTTTAAAATTACTTTCGAAGTATCAAACTCTTATGGTCGATGCAATTTTTAGACATGGAGGATCAGTCGATAAATTCATCGGAGATGCTGTAATGGCTAACTTTGGTACACCTAAATCTTCTGATAATGATGCACAAAACGCTTTCAATTGTGCCTTAACAATGAATAAGAAACTAAAAGAGTGGAATCTAGATAGAGCGAAAGATAATTTACCTGAAATAAGTCATAGAATAGGTATTCATTATGGTCACTGTGTGGTTGGAAATTCAGGGAGTGAACAAAGAACTGAATTTGCTGTAATAGGAGATACCGTCAATGTTGCCAGTAGAATATGTGATGCTTGTAAAGAGTTTGATACAGATTTCTTGATTAGCGACAGCTTGGCAAATAAGATCAAGTTACCGGCTAAAAGTAAACGGGTGAAGCAATACTCCATCAAAGGTCGTGACCAAAAATTAGATATAGTAAAAATATATTAAAATTTAAAGGCAGATGGGGTGCTAACCTAGATCAATTAAAAATTTATTTAGAAATGCTAATGTTTTTCATTTGCTTGAAAGATGTGAAAGCTTTACCTTTTTAACCGTGGACTAAGGCAACCAAGGTTTGCCAACTATTTTTTAGGCAACTTTCAAATAAATCATGGAGAAAAAATGTCAGGACTTAGAGAAAATTCAGATCAAATTTGTAGCGTTATTCAAGTAAGCGTAAAAGGAGATCCTGATGAGTTTAAAAATTGGATTAAAAATCGATCATCAAAATATGTTTTAGATTTAAATGAAGAGAAGCTGATAAGTTATGAATGGCATTTTTCTGATGACGGAAAAGAAGCGACATTAGTAGAACTTCTTGTAGATAGTGACGGATATATGCAACGCTTAAAAAATCATATGGATAGCCCCATTGCAGTAGAAATTGCAGATCTAATTGATTTTAAGGGTTGGCATATTTATGGAAATGCAAAACCAGATTTAAAGGAAGCACTCAAGCCTATGGGAGCAACTTTTCAAAGTTACTTTTTCGGATTTAATCACTCAATATAAAGACTCTAAAATCTTAACAGAGATTGACATAGAGAAGCTTTTACAACAATAGACTGGTGTCAGGTATATACCTTTCAAAATATCAAGAAGTTAATGAACAAATTCATACGACAAATAAACATCGTAAAAAATAACGACTTAGAAACACTAGAAAACCTCTTACATGACGATTTTATGTTCATTCGTGAAAGTGGACTCGTTACAAGAGATGAATTCGTAGAACATATAAAAATGCTACGAACTGAAAGTGGGGGACTTAAATTTCTGGACTTTAAATGTTGCTACGAGGATGAAAATACTCTTGTCTGGCAGGATCTTTTTCACGATCCAAAAAATAACAAGCGTTTCATTGTTACCAATTTTGACGCTTATAAAGAAAACAAATTGTGGAGGACAATGATTAATCCATTAGTGGTCGATTCAGCTCTGGAAAAAATAAAGTAATATATCTACTTATTATCTCTTTTTGCCTTCACTCTCACACGCTTTGGCTGTTGCTTCGGCTTTACTCCAAGCTTTGTTACAAGCAAGATTGTGGCTAATGTTGCTATGAATATTATCATATTTCATATGTAGTAGGTGTTGGTGTTTTTACAAGTTCCTTAAGACTAAATTACAGCAATAACATTTAACACTTCTTCCATTACCAATAGGTTTTTGTTGGATGATAACAAATCGTTGTTTTATATACATAAACTTACTGACAAAAACACACCGAATTAATATTAGTGCTTTAAAGATATATGCAATCTGCCTACTGATATCCAAGAGCTATCTCAATAACTCTCTGCCTTGAGCAATAACATAGAGTTACATATAGCTTTAAAGCTCTCTTAGTCTCTATTTACATGGATATTGTACATGAGTGTGAACCACTTAATGTGGCTACAGAGAGTTTATGCCTGTGCAGTCTTAAGTATACCCAAACGCACTCCATGCTGAAAA
>CACIAQ010000053.1 GCA_902584635.1 uncultured Alphaproteobacteria bacterium | reverse complement strand
TAGTGGTGTTTTTTATATTTTTGGTCAAAAAAGTGTAATGCAACAAGTGAATTTTCAATCAGACCAGCAAAAAAAAAAGGTCTTGGGAAGAAACTTAATGATAGCTCCATTTGAAAACAAAAGTAGTTCAGCTGAATTTGATTATATCGCTGAGGGAATTTCAGATCATCTAACAAACTCATTGAACTCAAGTGTTCTTTTAAACATTATACCTAAGTCACAAAGTTATAAAATTATTGATGAAAACCTTTCTTTCCAGGATTTAATAAGTAAATATGATGTAAGTTACATTCTGAATGGAACCACATTAGTTTCCAACGAAAAGTTTAGAATTAACTTAGAATTGATTGATATACATAAGGAAATAGTTATTTGGAATACTAACGAAGAATATCTAGTAAATGATATTTTCTCTGCTCAGGATAATGTTGAACTTATGGTTATAAGAGCTCTCCAAAATAACCTTACAATGGGCGATGTGCTTTCAGAACTTTTTGCCGAGAGTTTTAGTGATCGTGACGACTACAAAAAAATCCTTAATCTAAGATTTATAAGTCATGGCGAAAAATTTTATGTTTCAGAAGATAATGAGGTTCCCTATGCGAAACTTCTTTTAAGCCAACCTGATAATTCAATGTTAAATTATCTTTTGGCTAAATCAATTTTGACAAAATTAATTAATTACCGATCTAAAAATAGAAAAAATGATATTAATGTTATGGAGGATGCACTTAAAAAATCAATCGAATTAAATCCAAATAATTCACTACCATACCCGCTACTCGCACTAATTATTGAGGGTAATATGCTTGGAAATTTTGATGGGGTGAAGTACAAAAATAAAAGGCAGATCGGAAACAATTATGTACAGAGAGGTCTAGAATTAGGACCAAATAATACGGAAACTTTGTTTTATTCGGGCATGTATTTTAAAAGAATAGGGAAATACGATAGAGCAATATCGCTTTTTGGGAAAGCAATAAAGCTTGCTCCCTTCGGGCCTGAAGCAATCAGAATAAACTTACTAAGTACGCACTTAGCTAAATTTGATTTCGATAAGGCAAAGGAAATTGCGAAAGCAATATTTGATCAAGGGGATAAAAGGTCAACATTCATCGCTTCAATGTTTTTGGCATATATAAATGCAAAAACTAATAAAGTTGAGGAAGCAAAAATTGAGCTGAAAAACATTTTAGAAGTCTATAAATACACTAAAGATGAAGCAATATACCAAATTAGAAGATATGGTCCTGGATCATGGACTTGGTTCAGTTCAGAGTTTAAAACTACAATGGAAAACCTTTAGAAAGGAGACTTTATTTTCTTTGAAAAGGTTTAGCTTAGTGTTGAGAATAGTATTCGTAATGACTTAACAGTAAACAGTTAAAATTTAAAATCTTTGCGTCAGCAATCTCAATTTATAATTCTTTACTCTTTCACCCCGCTTACTAACAATTATAATACAAAGTAGAGCTTTATAATAAAGTGTGGCATGTTAAGGCCAAGAATAAATAAAGTGGTAGGTTCGATTGGTACCCGCGGAGCTACTTCACAAAATCTGCTGACAAATTTCCTACGCTGCTTACAAACTTGCTGACAAGATGAGTGTGACACTATATGAATGTTTATGACAAAGTATGACACTATATGACATTTTATGACCTCGTATGACACTCTGGTCGTTAGTTCGATCCCAACCAACGAAGCCACTTTTTCATCATAAAATCGATAACTTAGTTTTTTTGGTGACAAGTTTGGTGACAAACTTTTTAACTGGCGGTAGGAAGCCGAAAACCGCCACTATTGAAATATTGTTTTTTTTCTTAAAAATATTGTATCTTTAAGTCCATAATTTTAAAAATTCGAGTGTAAAATCCAAAGAGATGCAACTTTTGATGTAGGAAAACTCTATTGAGTGCCGAATTTAATCCCGTAGGTAGAAATTGTTTGGTTTTTCGAAAGAAAAAAAGAACGGAAAGTATACTATAAATTTTGAGGGTGTGTCGGTAGGATACCTACTTGACCAAATAGGAATTGAAGGGTCGCAATCTTCAGAAAGTAACGAAGTCTCTATAGAATAGGTTCCTAAAAAATGGATCCTCTCCGGAAGAATAAAATTTTATACAGGTTCAAAAAATAAATTCAAAACATTAACTAGTAATAATGATTTGCCCTTCAGGTCTAACAAAACATCTTCAAATAAGTTATCTTCGGCTTCTAAAGCTGACGGTTCAAACACCATCGATCCCTTGTAAATTTTTAAATTTCCGGAACAAATATTTGGTTCTATAGATCGTTATATTTCAAAACATGGTTGCTGTGAAATGCTTCAAAATGAAATTACGGAAGAACCGTCACGAGAGGCTGTAGCGCAATACACTATAGCATCATGCCATAATGAAATAGTAAATATAAGTTTAGTTCCAAAACTTGAAGACATGATATCTTAAGAAGATACAGGGGTAAGCTGGCTTGATGCTATAGAAGATTTGCTTGTCAAATTTCCAAATGGAAGGTGAACAGATGCATCTTCAGGGCCTGTTCTCCAATATCTTTTCAATGTAGAAAATGCTTGAAAATATATAAACGATTCTTGGGTAATGTATGTAGTAAGAATGAGAGCTAAGGAGGGTAGTGAGTCTGACTTAGTCAAAGTACTTATTTCACAAGAAAATTTTCCAAGGAGAATTCTGCTTGCATCACTCAAATAAATGAACGGGAGTTTGTAATAATAAATCAGGATTCTATAGAGGCTAGGATTGAAGATGAAGAGAAACTATTGGCTTTGATAGACTCAATCGAACACCTACTTGAGTTGTTCGAAGATAGCCGAACTGACCCTCGTTCCGGTATTATTACAAGCTGGTATAATTACAATACTAGTAGAAACATTTAAGGCTTTTATAATCTGAAAATTTGTCTTTTCTAAATATTTCGTCTACCATTTAAGCTTAAAAATAAATTAAATGAATTTTCAAAATGTCTCATAATTATGACGTCATATTAAATGGCTGTGGTCCAGTCGGAGGAATTGCTTCATTGTTGCTAGCAAATAGGGGATTTAAGGTAGCGGTCATCGATTTAAATAAATCTCCTTACCCTCATCCTAGGGCTGTAGGTTTAAATGGCTACTCTATGAGTATAATAGAAAATGTTCTGAAAGATAGCTGGAAGGAATTTCAATTTACTTATGCAGTTGAGGTTGGGTACGTAATGGGGATAACAAAAATGGATAAGCCATTTGGAAAAATGGAACCTCCAATTATTGAAGGAAAAGTACTCGATTTAGATAAGTACGGATTTTTAAACTGGTTTAATCAGCCGCAGCTCGAGAAATTACTTAGAATACAAATAAAGAAAAATAAAAATATCAAGACATATTTTGGCACTGAGTCGCTTGTCTTATGGGAAGAGAAGAGTAGAAACTGTTTGCAGATCCAAAATACAGCATCAGGAAAAACAGAAATAATTACATCTAAATACTTAATTGGTGCGGATGGCGGGGGAAGCTTTGTTAGAAAGCAGATGGGGGCTAACTTAAAAACACTTGGGAAGGCTATATCTTTTCTTGTTGCCGATATCGAGGCACCAGTAAGCTCTTTGAAGGAGGGCATGCATTTTGATGCTGGGGGTTGGCAAATTATTGATCCCTCTGGAAAAAGGCCTACCACATTTTTAAATATGACCGGAAAAAAGCACGGAACTTATAAAAATAATTTTAGGTTTGAGTTTGCCTTGAAGGATGGTGAGAACTTTACGCAAATGCAATCTCCAGATTCCATTGAGAAATTAGTAGAACCATTTTTAAAGAAGAATAGTTTTAAAATATTAAGATCTACCGTATACAAGTTCAATTCAATGATTTCCGAGATGTGGAGAGCAAATAATACCTTCACGATTGGAGATGCTACTCATCAAACTTCTCCATTTCTTGGTCAGGGACTAAATCTGGGTATTAGAAATACCTTTAACTTAATTAAAAAAATTGATTTAGTGAATAAAGGAGTTTCGGAGGCATCAATTTTGGACAAATATCAAGTCGAATGTTTTCCTGACTCTCAATTCATCATTAAGCAATCGCTTTTCATGGGTAATGTGCTTTTCAATGTTAAGCCTCATATAAATTTTTTGCGAAGCTTAATTTACTTTTTCAAGGGTGCAAGAGGTAGGCCGATTGATTTATTTCCCGCGTTTGTCCCAGAGACTATCACGGTTCCAAATGGATTTAAGCCTAGAAAAACAAATCAAAAAGGTTACCCAATGTATAACTTCATGACTAAAGAAGGGTTCCCGAGATCACTACGCGAATATAAGCCCTTTGAATACAGGGTGCTTTGCAACAATTCATCTGTTGAGATCGATAAAGTAATGAAAAATATAGACAAAGCAATTAAGCCTCTATGTATCGTGCTTTCTGAAGGGTTAAATGGCGAAAAGACTTCAGATGACATTTTGGTTTGTGCCCCAAGAAAAGAAGATAAAAAAATGCATAGAAAGCTATTCAATAAGGCAGATTACGTTCTGATGGCTCCCGGCTATACAATGTTGGGCACATACAATAATGGTGAGGAAGACAAACTGTTTGCCGACTATAAGTCTCTTTTTGACTTAGTTGCACATTAATATTTAATCAGTGGCTCTAATGGCTTCTACCAGCTGTTTAACGTTTGACAGATCTCTATTGACCAGTGATTGCTGAGTTTCCTCATCAAATTTCTCATAAAAAGTTGCTGCAGCAGGTCCGTCAAGGTTTCTGATACCAGACTCTTTTACTGTGGGGCCCCATTGATTGTGTCCATTAGGTCCTAAACCACTTATTGAGTGTATTCTCTGCCCAAAGGATCTCGTAATTCTGTCACCGTCGGACATGTGTTCATGAACATGGCCATATGGATCATGCCAGTAATCATAAATATGAGACCCTAAAACATGTCTACCAACCCCCCAAGCAATCTCATATCTTTTTTCTTCAAATTCAGCTTTATTTTTCAGCTGCATATGTCCCCGCCAAACATCATCTAAATTAGATACTTCGAAGGATACATGGCTTAACTGCGTTTGAATACCTTGCCCTTTTGGAGCCATTCTTGGATCCATATTAGACAGAATAAAAAAAGTATGATGGTCGGTAGGTATTTCTCCTCTATCGCATCTAAAAAAACAAACGTAAGAGGGCGAACCCTCTGCAAATGTACCCTCGTATAAAGGTGAAGGACCAGCTTCTTTGAGCTTATTAAATATTTCAGGATTGATTGCGTGGCCTTCTGCAGATTTAGGTGCCTCAAAAATTACGCTGTCAGTGGGAAGGAATCCAAAAGTTTCAATCATAAATTTCATCAATTTATGGTGATCTCCTACTGGTGCTGCTAAAACTACATGGCCAATTTTTATTACATCCGGTGGACCAGGATAAACAGTATTACTGCCGTCAGCTTCTCTATTTCCAGAAGTATCCTGTAATTTGTTTGGGTCTCGTTTATAGAAATTTTTATTTCCATAGTTGTACTCTAATCTATCTCTTGCAGAGGCTAAGACCTCTACACTCCTACCTGATACAGCTTCAACTAAAAAACCGCATACTGGATCAATAAATGACACTCTTTTACCTCCACACAATGATCCTTCAATTCCAGGTATTTCATGCACCTTGGTACATCCATCAATATTTTCCTCGAGGATTTTTAGGTCTTTTTCACTCTTCATTTGTAAAGCGAAACCCAAAAATTTAGCTGGTCCCCGGTGAGCTACATGACAAAACCCGTCTCCTTCTAAACCCCTAGAATATATTACGTTCTCGTCTTTATACATTATCTTCAATCCAAAGTCCTTTACCCAATCTTCATACAGGTTCAAATCAGGTACTGAAAAGCGAACGTAAGCTACGTCCCATGCCTTAGTTAATGGCTCAATAGGCGGAAGTGACTCTGACCCTTCAAGATGTTCACCCTTACCTTCATTTATTGCCTCAAAAAGATGAAGATCTCTATCTACTAATTTTTCTTTTTCATCCATTTTTCGGTCCTCCTTTAGAAACTATAATCTGGTTATTTTTTTCTTTGGTTATCAAGCCATAAAGCGATTTCCCTTTACATGGCCCTTCTTCGCATATTCCAGTTTTTGCATTAAACAAAGCTTGATGGTTCATACACTGAAGTAACTTTTTTCTTTTTTCCCACAGAAATGCTGGATCACGACAGAGAGGTCTACCATCGTGAGGACATGAATTTATCCACGCCCTAACCTTACCTTCAAATCTTGTAATTAAAACTTTAAGACCATCAGCATTTTGGGGAAGATCGACCATTAGAGCGCCTAATTCGACTAATTCTTCAGACTTTATAATTGCAATAACGTTACTCATTTCTTAATCAAAAAATTGTTTGTCTCCAGGATTTGGTACTCTTAAAATATTCAATTGAGCGGCCAAACCAATATAGTGTGCAATCGCTAGAATGAATTCTATAAGTCCTTTTTTAGACCCGATCATATCGAGGGTTTCTTCATATGTGGTGTCAGAAACTCTGAAGGTTGCAAGATATTCTTTCGCAAATAAATAAGCTATTTTTAAGCGCTTTCCTGTATCTGTCTTCTCAAACGATGGGTCCCTTTCCGCAAGTAAATCATTCAAAATGTCTTGAGAAACACCATTTGCCAGAGCTGTTCGACTGTGTGCCCAGAATTCTACATTACTTTTATAATGTACCGCAACAGTACATATAGCGATCGCTTTCATATCTGCAGGAGCATTTTTAGTATTTACTCTGATGGCAACGCCAATTTTATCCAAAGCGTCCGCCATTTCAGTATCTGTATACATCCAAGCATTAAAAGGTCCTGGAAGTGCGCCATTTGATAGGGTTCCCACACCTCTTTTGGAAGATACAATAGAGTCAAAGATATCTTTTAACTCATCAGATAATTGATCACGATTTTTATAGTCCAACCTCGGTTTTTTGTTTTCATCAAGACCATTGGTATCCCATTTGCTCATAAACCTGTCCTTACTATTTTATTGGAAAGAGTCCCAATTTTTTCAATCTCAAGTTCAAATTCATCACCTGGGGCTAGTTTTTTACCGGACTCTATCCCTGAACCGGTACCAACCGTCCCTGAACCGATAACCTCTCCGGGGTAAATTGTCTCTGATCTAGAAATGTGAGCAATTATATCAGAAAAAGAGTGATGCATATCTTTACTATTACCACCGCCCCAGACGCTTCCATTCACTCTTGCTTCCATATTTAAAGCAACAGGGTGATCAACTTCATCTGCTGTTAAAATAAAAGGGCCTAGAATATTGCCAGTATCGAAATCCTTGCTTTTTGCTGGGCCCATTTGACCAGGCATTTCTTTCATTTGTGCATCTCTTGCAGATATATCGTTTAAAATACTATAGCCAAAAATATAATTTGACGCGTCTTCTTCTTTAATATCTCTCCCTTTTTTTCCAATAATAGCTGCTATTTCCAATTCTATATCTAAAAATTCGGAAAATGATGGCCATTTTATTTCTGCTTTATGACCAACAAAAGAAAGTCTATTACCTTTATAATAAATTGGCTGTTCATACCACACTGGAGGTATCTCATACTTTATACCTGAAAGCTTGGTGGCTTGTGCAAACGCATTTTTTAAATGATCTTCGAAAATTGAAAATGCTCTATATTGTAATGGTATTACAGGTGGGCGAAAAACTACTTCGTCAGCGGAGATAAAACAATTCTCATTACCTTGATCAAGCAAAAACGATACCTTCTCCAAAGCATTCTCGCCTTTTTCAATTAATCGTTGCATGAAATAGTATTTACTCTCTTTATCATTATTTACCATGTTAGACACTAGCCAGCGCGCGTCCGCTAGACTGTCCTCAAATACGCCCATCATTAAAATTACGGGTGTTCCTTTTTTATGTTCAACTGTTCCTAATCTCAATATATTTTCCTAGACTTTAGGTATTTATTTTGAACTTTAACATTGCTAAAGTCAACGGGTCCGGCTAATCAAAAATCGAAATTGTTCAAACTAAAAAAAATGGAAAAAAAAATATACTCACTTCCTCAAACAAACGGGATCAATTTTGCGGTTAAATATATAGAGATTGAAGGCCATAAGCACAGAGTTTCATTTGCTGGAAATAAAAAAGGAACACCCGTAATTTTAATGATGGGCGTATTTGAGGACAGTCTAGCGGACGCGCGCTGGCTAGTGTCTAACATGGTAAATAATGATAAAGAGAGTAAATACTATTTCATAACTGTAACAGTGCCATTTCTAGAAGAGTACACAGTTATTAAAAAACACTCTACAAGGACGGCCAAATATGACGGTTTTATACCTCCTAGCAAAATTATAAAAATGAGGGGAAAGGTGAAAATAGATCCTCGATTTGACTTAGAAAATTGCGCTCATACGCTTAAAAAGATTATCTCTGTTGGATTGAAAATAAAGAGAGCTCATTTTGTGGGACATGATCGCGGATGTATAATTATGGATAATATGTTAGCTCAGTACCCTGAATTAGCAATTTCTTACTCAAGGGGGTCACAGGGCTGGACCAGATTCAAAGAGGAATGGACAAAACTAACTGAAAAAGGTATTTTTTTGGGTCCACCTCACCGAATAATGGCTACAAAAGCGTTTCCAAAGCTTTTGAAAAGCGCAATTTTGGGTGGCGCTCCTTTTGGATTTATTGCGCCATCTTTTTCTAAAGAGGCAGCAATAGCCGAAAAAGGGACAGAGATATCTGATAGATGGGAGGCAATTCAAAGAATGCCAAATCAATCTGATTATTTTTTTAAGCTTACAAGACAAATGTTTCGGCAGACCGATTTTCTTGATGAGGGCAGAAGACGCTCCGATCGATCTCGAGGTTTTTGTATACTAGACACGGACTTTCCGATGATGCAATTTCAAGGATCCGATGAGATGCTTCTCGCAGAAAAAATTCCTGGTGCTAAAAAAATGCCATTTTATAGAAAAATCATGGGATTGATTGGATTTGGTAAAGTAACTGGGATTTTCAGACTTTTTAGACTGAGGTTTCCAACATACATTTTTGCTGATTTGCCCGACGATTTTGGAATATTATCAAATCATACCGGAGATCAACCCTATTGGGGTATTTGGAATTTTTGGCGAAATGAAATAGAGGACCTTCTTCCAGGAGGAAAATTTCAAGATAGAGATGATCCAGCATGGAAAAAAAACTGGAAGAAATTTGTTAAAACTAATTCCTCGAATAAATACTCAACGATCAAGACAAAGAAAGGAGCAAGATTTTCGAGATTTGTTATCATTAAAGATGCGCTGCATTGGACCCACATCGAAAGACCTGACAATGTTGCAGCAGCTTGTTTTGATTTTATAAAAGATAATGAAAAATGATTAAAACCGCT
>CACIAQ010000052.1 GCA_902584635.1 uncultured Alphaproteobacteria bacterium | reverse complement strand
AACAATCAGGACCGTGGAACTGAGTATGTTTTAGTGAACCAACCAAACTTTCAAGCATATTTCAAATCAGAGAATGAGAAGGTTTGGGAATTGGGAAATACATAGGTTGAAAAGCTCTAACAAACACCTCTCTCAACTCTTCTGCTTTTACCAAGCCAGAAGAAATCGTAACTTTATTAGAGGGATCAAAAATTTGATGATTGAAAGGCAACCCTTGAATATGATCATAATGAAAGTGCGAAAAAATTAAGTATGTGGGACGATCCTTCAGTATTGCTACATCCTGAAAACCAGTACCGGCATCAAAAATAATTTGAAATTGATCATGTAGTATTTCAGTACATGTTGTGCTCCCACCATACTTTAAAAAATTCTGGTCAGCGGTCGGAGTTGATCCTCGCACACCGTGAAATATAACATCCATAAGTAACCCTCATTTTTTTTAAAGGATACACCAACAAAATGAGAAAGCTATCGATTATTTATTTTTTAAGTTACTTGCTTCTTCAACCTCATGTTAAACCAAACCAATTGAGTGCACTAAATGAATGTAATTTATTTCTGTAAAAAAATGTTTATTATTAAGTGTATGATTAATGTTGAATATATAAAAAATAAAATAGCCTATGTTTCATTTGATAGTGGTAAGCGTTCAAACCTTTTGTCGTTAAATGTTATAAGGCAACTAACAGATATAGCTAATGAACTAAGTCACAACAAAAAATTGATGGCAGTAATTTTATCAGGAGGCACCCAAAATTTTTCTTTTGGGTTTGATTTAAAAGATAAAGAGTTTCTAAAACTTGAAAAGCTAGATTTTGAAGAGAATAGAGATTACTTCCAACTTGGAAAGATCATGTGTGACACTTGGGAAAAACTTAAATGTCTCACTATATGCGAAATCAGGGGTTGGTGTGTAGGAGGGGGAGTTGCTCTTGCTACCTCATGTGACTTAAGACTTGCTGAAACGGCAGCAAAATTTTACGTGCCAGAAGTTGAAAGAGGTTTAAATATGAGCTGGGGGTCAGTACCGAGGTTAAATGTTTTATTAGGCCCCGCAAAAACAAAAAGGCTTTTGCTACTAGCAGAAAAAATAAGCTCACAAACTGCCAAAGACTGGGGCCTGATCGACAGTTATTTAAGCCCTAACAAACTGGGATTAGAGTGCTTTAAATTTGCTGAGAAAGCGGCGAAGATGCCACGTTTACCATTTATGCTTACCAAAGAAAGTGTAAATAATCACGCAAACGCAATGGCTAAAGCTACTTCCTACAATGATCAAGACATTTTTAGCTTAGCTTACGCAAATCTTAGAGACAAATTCTTTCAATAACTCTTCGATACATTTTGCTACATGCGCTTGGCAACCTCTTCTAACATAACCTCAGTAGCACCACCACCTATCGACTGAGCTCTCGCATCTCGCGTAAGTCTTTCTATCTCAGTTCCAGTCATGTATCCAGTCCCGCCGTGTAATTGCAGACAAGTATACATAACTTCATTAACAAGCTCTCCGCAAAGGACTTTAATCATTGATACTTCTTTAATCACTTCAATTCCAAGTCTTACTTTATTGGCTACACCATAGACCATGTAGCGCGCGGCAGTTACCTTTGCTTGCAGCTCCGCAAGCTTATGTCTTACCGTTTGTTTTTCCCATAACTTTCCACCAAAAGCGTCTCTCTGTTTAACATAATCTACAGTGGTATCAATAGCAGCTTGAGCCTCGCCCATAGCCATAGAACCCATAACCAATCTCTCATTTTGAAAGTTTTGCATAATAGCGTAAAAGCCTTTATGTAGGGTTCCCAGCACGTCATATTCTTCAACTTCACAGTCGTGAAAAAAAAGCTCCGCAGTGTCCGAACACCTCCAACCGTGCTTATCTAACTGCTTGTTAACAATCAACCCAGGGTTATCATTTTTAACAATAAACATTGTTATGTTGCCTGATTTCTGTGATCCATCACTAGTTTTTGCTGCAACAAAATATATATCTGCATGGACACCATTAGTAATAAATATTTTTGATCCATTAATGTGATATTTATTTCCGACTTTTTGAGCTTTTGTTCTTTGAGTACTATAAAGCTAAACCATCCAGGGGGAGCTGCTGGATATATAGTTGAAAAAAATTATAAAAAAGTTTGTGTATTTCTTGATCATGAATACGGGCTGGAACCAGTAATTGATAATGAGCTTATTAATAATGCAAGAGATAGCGATCTTATTGTATGGGATGGGATGTTTTTAGATGAAGAACTTCCGCCCAAAAAAGGCTGGGGACATTCCAGTATTGAGCAAGGAATTGCTTTCTCAGAAAAGACAGCTTGCAAAAGCTTAGCTATAGCTCATCATGCGCCTAGTAGAAATGATGAACAACTCAACGAACACTCTAATAATTTAACAAGTGACAAGGTTTTCTTTGCATATCAGGGTTTATCCCATTCAGTGTGAGTTAATTATAACATGAAAAAGTTAGATTTTAAGTCTGGTCAGTATATTTTTAAAGCAGGAGATAAAGGCAAAGAAATATTTTTGCTAATGTCTGGGGACGTTGGTATTTTCTTGCCAACAAACGATACAAAGGATCCAAATTTTAAAGTTGGAGAGAATGAAGTTTTTGGAGAAATGGGGGTAATTGAACACAAGCCTAGGATGGCTAGCGCACGTTGTATGTCAGACGCCACTGTAATTGCCTTATCGGAAAGTGAATTTGAATCAAGAGTAGAAAAAGCAGATCCGTTCATTAGAGCTTTATTAAGAATACTTTCTCAAACAGTTAGAAATTTGCAGGATAAAAAATGACTTTAACAGTTGTTGTAAGAATGGTATTCCTAATTACTTTAATTCCTATTTTATTCACCGGCTGTAAGTCTACCGTAGACAAATACACCTTGTCCTCTTGCAAAGCAGTGGAAACGAATATAACGAAATGTAGTCGGCTTATAGCAGATGATATTTCTAACAAAAACGCAAACACGCTGTCTTCTGTTGATGAAGGAGATTTATAATTACTATTTCATGAATATTATAGAGAAAGTGAATTTTAAGACAGAAGGATATCAAATTGTAAATATTACTAAGGATATTCAGGAATTAGTTAATAGACATTCATTTGAAAAAGGGTTAATAAATTTGTCAATCCTCCACACAAGCGCATCTTTAACTATTCAAGAGAATGCTTCTAAAGAAGTTTTAAAGGACATAACTACTTTTTTAAGTAATTTAGCACCGGAGACTTCAAATTATTTTCATAACGTAGAAGGCCCAGACGATATGCCTGCACATTTGAAAACCTTATTGACAAATACCAATTTAACGTTGTCAGTAATTTCAAATAAATTGGTTTTAGGAGTGTGGCAAGGGATTTACCTATGTGAGTGGCGCACGCATGCTCATAGTAGGGCAGTTATTGTTCACTTGCTTGGTGGATAATATTATAACAATAGAAAATATTAATATCAAATACCGTAGAAAAAACTTGACAATACAGATAGAGATACTAGAGATACTACATTACTTTGAAAGTTAATAATGTTCGCAATAATTGAAACCGGTGGTAAACAATATAGGGTCAAAAAGCATGATATTTTGGCCGTAGAAAAACTGGCTGCAAACGGAGGAGATAAAGTGCAATTTAACTCCGTACTATTGACTGGTGGTAAAGAGATAAAAATTGGTTACCCCTTAATTAAAGGAGCTGGAGTTCAGGCTACTGTTATCGATCAACTGAAAAACAAGAAGGTCATTTCATTTGTTAAACGGCGTAGAAAAAGCTCTTCCAAAAGTAAAAAAGGTCACCGTCAGCAAATTACTTTGGTAAAAATTACCGATATATTGGAGTCGGGGGCTGATAAAACCAATATTAAAGAGGCTAAGTCTGGTAAAGGTCTAAAGATTGATTACATGGCAAAAGTGAATAGTAAGAAAAAAGTGGAAAAAATTGCTGAAGTGACAACTACTAAAGCTCAGTCTGCGAAAAAATCTCCCTTAAAGAAAGAGGCAAAGGCAGAGACAGACTCCAAAGCAGAGAAAGCAACTAATATCGCTACCGATAAGCAAAAAAAGAATGCAAAGACCAAGCCAACTCAAGTTAAAAAAGAAGCAAAAAAAAAACCATCTTAGCCTAAGGCTCGATGATCACTAGGAGACAATTATGGCACATAAAAAAGCAGGCGGATCATCTAGAAATGGACGAGACTCTGCTGGACGTAGACTCGGAGTAAAAAAATATGGTGGAGAACTTGTGGCACCAGGTAACATAATAATTAGACAACGAGGGACTCGTTGGTTTCCCGGAGAAAACGTGGGAATGGGAAAAGACCATACTATATTTGCCTTAAAAGATGGAAAAGTAAAATTTTCAAAAGGATTTAAGAAGCGGAAGTTTATCTCAGTAGAGGAGTCGGTCGCAGCGACCGAATAGATTTGGGTCTGAGTTGATTTCAGATTATCTCGGTTTAATCTTCTTTGTCGCTGCAATGGTTGCATCCCCGGGACCAGCAAACATAATTCTATTTGCCTTAGGTTTTACACAGCATTTTTCTAAGTCTATACCATTTATTCTTAGCGTTGTTTTATCAAAACAGCTGATTATATGGCCAATAGGATTTAGCTTGCTTTTAATAAATGAATTTTTAACCAAGTATGCAAGCCTAATGATGGTTTTATCAATAATTTTCATCTCCTGGATAGGCTATAAAATTATTTTCATGAAACTATCAGTAAAAGACAAATCAAGTGCTTGGGCTCCAAGATTTTATCATGGGTTGCTGGTTCATCCTCTAAATCCTAAGGCATGGATTATGGTTATTCTAGCATGTACCGCATTTCAAAGTAAGGGACTGTCTATTGAAACGATCCCTAGCATAGCAATCATTTTTTTACTAATACAGTTAATCTTCCATTCAGCCTGGTTCTGGTTTGGCTCTATCGTAAGAAAAGCAGAGTTATCAGAAAAAAATAGCCGAATTGTTAAGATATGCTTATTGATAAGTCTTATAGCTAGTATAGTGTTTTCATACTACTAGTCTTAAAATGGAACTTTTTAAACAACTAAAAAATTATTTTTCGCATGCAGTTTATTGATTTGGCAGTTATACACATTAGGTCTGGGGCAGGTGGGTCTGGCTGTACAAGTTTTAGGCGGGAGAAATTTATAGAGTTTGGTGGACCAGATGGTGGTGACGGAGGGAAAGGAGGTGATGTTATTGTCAAAGCGATCTCTAATCTCAATACATTAGTAGATTTTAAGTATAAGAAACACTATTTCGCTAAGAATGGTAGACCTGGTATGGGACAAAATAAAACTGGAGCGAATGGGGACGATATAATTATAAATGTTCCATTAGGAACAGAAGTACTATTAGAGAATAAAAAAACCGTTTTAGTAGATCTAGTTAAAGACGGACAGCAGTATGTGATTGCAGAGGGTGGAAGTGGAGGTTGGGGAAACAGCAGATTTAAATCATCAACCAATCAGGCTCCAAGGCAATCTAAAAAGGGACATTCAGGGTCTGAATTGACCTTGTGGCTGAGACTAAAGTTGCTTGCTGACATAGGATTGGTTGGATTGCCAAACGTAGGAAAATCTTCCCTCCTTTCAGTTATGAGTAATGCTAAACCAAAGATTGGTAATTTTTCATTTACAACACTTACTCCAAACTTAGGGTTAGTAAGTTATAAGCAGAGAGATTTTATTTTAGCAGATATCCCAGGTGTTATAGAAGGCGCTAATCTTGGTAAGGGCATTGGCATCCAGTTTCTTGGTCACATAGAAAGATGTAAGATCTTGGTTCATGTTTTAGACATATCCTCAGATAACATTCTTGCTGATTTTGAAACTACTTTGAAGGAATTAGGTGACTACAAAAGTGACTTGTTACCTAAAATAAAGTGCGTTGTGCTGAATAAAGTAGATGCCATAAAAGGTCAGAGATTAGATAAAATAATAGAACTTTTTTCTCAAATAGGAATTAGGGTGCTACCTGTTTCTACGTTTTCAAGAATTGGTATAGATAAATTAAAAGATCAATTGCTAGAATTGCTTGAAGAAAATAACATTGCGCAAGAAATGTCTTTTGGAAAGGTTATTAAATGGAGCCCGATATAGATAACATTAATCCTAACAGAGAAGAAATATTTCAGCAATCCAAGTTGATTGTAATTAAAGTTGGCTCCTCTTTGATAGTTGAAGATAAACTTGGTGCAATCAAAAAAGAATGGTTTGCGTCTTTTATAGAGGACGTAGTTGATCTACGTAAACAAGGAAAAACTGTAATTATCGTGTCTTCAGGAGCTATAAATTTGGGGAGAAAAATCCTTAATCTAAAAGAAAGTGTTCTAACTTTGGAACAAGAACAAGCTGCTGCTTCTGTTGGTCAGATAGAGCTCTCGAAAGAATATCAAGAGCACTTTAAATTTAAGGGTCTTATATGTTCACAAATACTTATTACGTTAGATGATTTTACAAACCGAATAAGATATTTAAACTGTAAATCAACGCTAAAGACACTAATAAAATTTGGGGTTATACCTATTGTTAACGAAAACGATACTGTAGCAACTGATGAGATACGATATGGAGATAATGACAGATTGGCCGCTCAGGTTGCATCTATATGTGAAGCAGATCTGTTAATATTGCTATCTGATATTGATGGTTTATATACTGCGTCTCCTAAAAAGAGTAGGAACGCAGTGCATATTCCCACTATCAATGAAATCACAGATGAAATAGAACTAATGGCAGATGGACCAGAGAATAATTTCTCACAAGGCGGTATGAAGACTAAAATTGAAGCGGCTAAAGTTACTACATCGGTAGGCTGTAATTTAATTATTGCTGACGGCCAAAAAAGTAATCCGATAAATAATATTGATAAAAGTAAGGCAACATGGTTTTTAGCATCTCAAAGTGTAAAGGCGGCAAGAAAAAAATGGATTCTAAATATGAAGTCGCTCGGTGAGATCATTATAGATTTTCGGGCGGAAAAGGCTTTAAAATCTGGAAACTCTTTATTACCGGTAGGTGCGATCAAATGTATGGGGCATTTTAGTAGAGGAGACGTAGTTACTATTAAGGGAGAGGATGGGCAAATAATAGCTAAAGGTCTGGCTTCATTCAATCAAACTGAAACTGTTAAAATACTTGGTCTTAAATCTGATGATATAACTAGTGTGTTAGGGTATAATCGAAAGCCAGAGCTTATACACAGAGATAATATGGCATTCTTTAACTAGGAAAATTCATAATAATGAAAAACAAATTTAGCATGTTAACAGTTGGGAAAAATGCACGTAATGCGGCTCTGGCTATTTCTGAAATTTCAGACGCATTGATCAATAGTACTATAATCAGATTTTCAACACTCATCAGAGAAAATAAAGATAAGATCCTGAAAGCAAATGAAGAAGATATACAGATTGCTATTTACAATAATGCAAGTGAAGCATTCATAGATAGGTTGAAGCTAAATGAAGATAGAATTATTTCTTTGGAAAGCGTTTTATTGGATATAGCTAAACAAAAATCACCAGTGGGTCAAATATTGGAGACCAGTGTTCGCCCAAATGGTTTGAGGATTAGCAAGGTCACGACGCCCATTGGTGTTATTGGCGTTATTTTTGAGAGCAGACCAAATGTTTTTTGTGATGCAGCAGCCCTTTGTTTGAAATCAAAAAATGCTTCTATACTAAAACCAGGATCAGATGCATTGAAAACTGTAAAAGTACTTTACGATCAGCTTGAATTAGCTATGTCAGATATGAAAATGCCAGAAAACTGCATTCAAATACTGGGATCTGGAAGCAGAGAAGAAGTGAAGGTATTAGTTAATATGGTTGATTATGTCGATGTAGTTATACCTCGGGGAGGAAAAAGTCTGGTTGAATTTATTAAAAATGAAGCAAAAGTCCCAGTATTTGCTCATCTTGAAGGTATAGTTCACATCTATGTTCATGAAAAAGCAGAAATCGACGTGACTAAGGCAGTAGTCCTGAATTCCAAATCAAGACGGCCAGGTATATGCGGAGCCGTGGAAACACTATTAATTGATAAAGAATTCTATAATAGGTACGGAAACGAACTCATAGATTTTCTAATCACACAGGGAATAGAGATACGTGCGGATAGAGATCTATTTAATAACAATTCTATCGTCAGTATCACTGAAAACGACTATGGATTTGAATTTTTAGAGAAAATTTTAGCTGTAAAGGTCGTTGACGGTATAGACTGTGCCATTTCGCATATTAGGAGGTTTGGATCAAACCACACAGACTGTATATTAACCGAGGATAAAGCTGCCTGCGATTTATTTTTCAAAAAGCTAGATAGCTCAATTCTTTTGTGCAATGCCTCCACCCAATTTGCTGATGGAGGAGAATTTGGTTTTGGAGCAGAAATTGGCATATCTACGAATAAACTTCATGCTAGAGGTCCCATAGGGGCCCAACATTTGGTTTCATTTCAATACCATGTAAATGGAAATGGTACGTTAAGGACGTAACTAATATCTAAGAGGTCCAGGTTCTGAATGGGCCGGAGTCAATGTGCACAAATCCAGATCGAGCGTATCTTCCGACTCCACCAGTTTTAAAGCTCTTTGCTGCCCTGCTGATCTTTTCGGTAGACCTTGTTCTCATTCGAATATCGGCCGCCATAGCTTTTACGTGGTAGGAATTTTGAGCAACTCCATCTGTCATTCTCGAAAGCATTTTATTAGTTTTTTCTGGTTCTATATCCTGATAGCAAATAGAAAGGTTCCGAGCTGTCAAGAAGCCCTTGGGTTGCTGATAAAATATCTATGTTGGCTGGATCATACTGTCTCACCTTATTTTGTCTCCAATCCCTCATAAAATAGTCTATTTCTTTCATAGCGTCGCTAACATAAGAACCTTCTATCCAGTAAACTGAATTTATGAATTCTCCGGTATTAAAGTTTCTAAACCTAATCTTACGTATGTCACCAGCGCCTCTTAAAAACCCAGGAGCTTTTGCTAATACAGGAGCAGCGACTACAGTTGTTGCAGTAGACACAAAAGAAGTGATCAAGGATCTTCTTGTTACCATACCTGTTTCGCCTCGATTTATATGTGTTCTTTATACGACATATTTATTACATGATATAGGAAAAAATAAAAGATAAACTTTCGAATCAGTGAAATAATTTAAAAAAAAGCTTATCTTTAATATTATCCTGTTACTCAACTTTGTTAAAAAACCGACAGACATATCATAACATGTCAAAATTTTTACACAACAAAACAATTTTATTTGAGGATTAAAAGAATGTTTAGTAGTGAATTAAAGCTATCTATGTTTAGTGAGCAAATGTTTTTGTTAAAAAATCGTTTATATGCAATGGTAGTCTGCATCTTTGTTTTATTAAATGTTTCGGTAATTTGTGCTTTTTCACTAGAAAACCAAAACAAACACAATTTATTAAAAGTTTCACTAGAAGCAACAATTTCTGAGTTTTACCCATCAAGTAATCCAATAGCCTCATTTTATATTGGCAGAAACTTTGAGCCTTTTTGGGTAACTAGTAATAGAAGATTAG
>CACIAQ010000051.1 GCA_902584635.1 uncultured Alphaproteobacteria bacterium | reverse complement strand
ATCAACGCCTATTACGTCTGACTCATGATGATATTCGTGGCTACAAAAGCCACAATCCTGCTTTTAACAAAGCTTGAAGCAAAGCCAAAGTAACATCCAAAGCAAATGATGGTTTAAGTCAAAAATGATCATAAATAGTTTTGGTTAAACACTTTTTTCTCAACATTTTTTTTGAAAGCCAAGTTTGCTCTGACAATTACTTTCCTGACGTCATGCTTGCTGCCCAAGCAGAACAAACGAGTTTCAAAATAACACCGTACAAAACGGTTAGCAGTGCGACGGGCGATGCTTTACCGAAAAATGTGTTAATTCCTTCAGCAGTCGAAAGATCAGTGCTACCTAACATTAGCACTAAACCTATTAAAAAACCAATCCAACCCAACGTGAGAGCAGAATTACCAAAAAAGCTTACTGTTTCTTGATTAAATTTTCCTCTACTCATAGCAAGGGTCGCGAAAAAAGCTCCTCCTGCCACAATGGCGAGTGACGGAATATCTAAAAATGTGCCTAATCCTCCACCAGAGATCGCTGCGTAAACAATGAACCCAACTACTCCTACTGTACCTACTATCAAGTGCATCTTAAATTCCTCCTGTTTTTAGGTTTAAATTTGTTTACTCAAAACACGTCTTTTGGTCAAATAAAAAATATAAGAATGTTTGTGTAAACGATTTTACGAATGATTGCAATTATCCCATCTGCTGTACACTCCAAGAATAGGATAGGTGTACTCTTTTATATCCCATGCGTGGGAGAGAAATAAAAAAAAACACGATATATGTTTTGAAGGTGAAAGATTTTGGAATTTTTTCTTTAAAGATTTAATAATAGTTTATCATGTAGCTGTTAAAAGTGGGGTATTAGATTCTAGATTCTGAACTTAAAATTAAAAGATATGTGCATAGGTTAAGGTCAGTCTGTATTGTTTTTTTTTGCTGGCACGGTTGAGTTTTTTTTAACACTTATATTTTTTCATCACATAAGCGAACTTGCATATACCATCTCGATGGCTCGTTGTTTTGTGGGAATTGCACGTTATTTAACGATCCTATATTTTGCAAACGAAAAAAATTATAATTGGTTGCTTGGTGCGCTGATTATCCTGTATTTAGTCACGGGTTTTGTTTACAATTTTGAATACAGGTTTAACACCAAAACTGAAAGTGCTGAAATACTCGGAATATGGTTGCTTGATTTAAACTTTGTAGACGTAGGTGTTGGTTGCTTGCTTGCTTTTCAATTTGGAAGGTTTTATGTAACGCTTGGCGCTATGATTTTTGTCTGTCTTTGCTGGCATTAACGTTATATCAAATATTTCAACTTGATGGTCTTTATTTCACACTTGATCCCACGAAAATCGCATCGGATCCTCTCGCAATAAATAAATTTTCCTTCGTGAATTATATAATGGCAGCAGCTATTATTATTTTTGGCACTATTCTATTAGCTTGGAGGAATGAGAAAAATATTGAAGATGCTGCCAATCAAGAAAGATCAACGGCAGTGCTAGGGAGATATTTCTCTCCCGAAGTAAGAGAGGAAATAAAGAAATCGTCGTATTCAGTCGTCGAAAATAAGGAATCTGAACAGTATGTTGCTGTAATGTTTACAGATATTGTTGGCTTCACAAAGTTATCTGAAGGAATGGAGTCTAAAGATGTTTTAGGCCTTCTCTCTGAATACCAATCAAAAATGGTAAAAACCATTTTTGAAAGTGGAGGGACCGTTGATAAATTTATAGGAGATGCTGTTATGGCAATTTTTGGAACTCCTGTTTCCAGAGGAAATGATGCCCAAAATGCTTTGCAATGTGCTCGGCTAATGCAAATAGAAATGAGAGAGTGGGATAAAGAAAGAGAAAATAGTGGAAAGACAAAAATTGAGCACCGTATCGGGATTCATATTGGCCCCTGTTTTGTCGGTAATGTTGGTAGTGATGAGGGAGTTGAATTTACTGTAATAGGAGACACTGTAAATGTTGCAAGCAGGGTCTGCGATGCGTGTAAAGATCTTAATGCCAAGGTAATAATTACTGATGAAATGAAACTAAGATTGAGTGAAAATAAACCCTTCGAAACTATTGAAGGGTTTGAAATAAGAGGAAGAAAAAAAATAACTCTCCATAAGATTAACTTATAAAAACTATTGAAGCTGAAATAATGTATTCGTAATTACGCAAATAAGCGATACTGCAAGCTTAAAGCACATTTTACCTTCACACCCTCTGTGCCCCATTGATGGGAGGGTGAGCTCGGCTTTAACTTTTTTGAGATAATTTTGGTAGGTCAAAATTCCTGCCCTTCTTAATGCGAGGAATAGTGGTCTCACAATTTTAAAAATGCATGAATAATCTTTTTAAGTTGAATGCCTTACATTAGCTTGCAAAGTTATTTAGACTATTGCGATCTTGAAGTTTAAAAAAATTTATATAAAGAAGGCTAACATGGATAAAATAAAAAGATTACGCGATAAAATGGAGGAACAAAAGGTTGATTTAATCGTTTTAGCGCCTGGTGCAAATCTTAATTGGTTAATTGGAGTAAATCCACATGCGGATGAGCGCCCACTTTTATTTTTTCTAACCCTTTCCGGTTCTGCTTTTTTAATGCCGGAACTTGAGGCAAAAAGTGCAAGACAGCATACTGATATTGAATTTTATTATTGGTCAGATGCATCTGGCCCATTAAAGGCGGTTGATAAGATGCTTTCGAATCTAAAAAGCTATTCTTTTAGAACCTTTGTTATTGATGATACTATGCGTGCTGATCATGCTGCAATTATCCAAGATAAACTGAAAAATTTAAAGAGGTTATTTACATCATCAACTATTGGGGCATTAAGAATGCAAAAAGATACTGCTGAACAGAAGATTTTACGGATAAATGCGCATCAAGCCGATCTAGCGATGAAGAGGGCCTGGGAAATAATAAAGCCAGGACTTTCCGAAGAAAATATAGCCTTAGCGATACAAAGTAGTTTCTCCGATCAAGGAGCATCACCACAGTTTTCTATCGTTGCGTCAGGTGAAAATAGTGCGTTCCCACATCATCAAACGGGATCTAGAAAATTAAAAGAGGGAGAAACAATCGTTATCGATCTGGGTGGAAGATTTGAAGGGTATACATCTGACATAACTCGAATGTCGACCATTGGACATCCTCACAAAGATTATACTTTGGTCCATCAAATTGTTGAAGACGCAATTTGTGCAGCTTTGAAAGCTGCCATTCCTGGGGAAATTGCCAAAAATGTAGACAAAGCAGCTCGAGAAGCTATTGAAAAAGAAGGTTTTGGAAAATATTTTGTTCATAGAACTGGCCATGGACTAGGCACTGAAATCCATGAGCTCCCCTTCATAACATCTTCCTCGGAAACTATTTTAGAGCCAGGAATGGTTTTTTCCATTGAACCAGGCATTTACTTGCCAGGAAAATTTGGCGTGAGGCTTGAAGAAATTGTTATATTACACGATAATGGACCAGAGATACTTTCAAAAATTCCCCGTGAATTAAAAGTCATCAATAATTCATAAATTAAATTTTATTAGTCATTTTCACCCAAATACCAGTATAGATTTGTCATCAATAGAAGAGCATCTCTAAGTAACTTGATTGGCAAATGCTCATTTGGAGCATGCTGTGAACACTCCTTATATGAGTGTGGTATCCAAATTGTTGGAATATTTAGAATATCAGTAAAGCAATTATTCGGAAGGGAACCAGCTAGGTTTGGAATCACATGAATTTTATCTCCGTGAAACTCCTCTAAAATACGCTCAACTTTTTCTAACCAAATATTATTCAAATTAGTTCTTGTTGCTTCGAAATTTATAGCGTTATCTGTGATAATTTTTATATCTTCAAAACCATGCCGATCAAGATGGTCTCGTAGAGAGGAAATGATCTTTTCTGCATCAGTTCCGACAACAAATCTCAACTGACATAATGCTTTTGCCGAAGGTTGAATTGCATTGACGGGTATATTAATATCACCTGAACTCAGAGCAAGAATAGAAAATGAGTTCCATCCAAATAGTTTTTCATTTGCAGACAGTTTAGGTTCTCCCCAATTTTCATCAATTTCTAAGGTTTCAGAAATAGTGGAAGGCAACAATTTCAAACGATCACGCACTTCTGCTGTAAGAGAAGTTGGTTTCCAATTCTCTATTAAAATTTTTCCATTTTTATCCGCAATAACACTCAATGCATGTGACAACCTGACTCCAGGATCTCTTAAAACACCTCCCCAATTTCCTGAATGGTGGGCACCCTCACGGTATTTAACTTCAAGTTCAAAGTTTATTGCTCCTCTCGAACCCAGAAACAATGTCGGCACATCAATTGCGACCCTAGGTCCATCTGAAGCAATCAAGACATCAGATTTCAGATGATCTTTGTGCTGCTCGCAAAGTTCAAATAGTCCTGGCGAACCAATTTCTTCACCCATTTCAAAAATAACTTTCAGGTTAAATCCAAGTTTTTTGCGCGTTTTTAAAATAGAACGCAGCGCTAGTAAATTTATCAGGTGTTGACCTTTGTTATCTGCGACGCCTCTACCATAGATTTTTTCGCCAATGATTTTTAATTCATTCGGGCATATTCCATCATTCCATTGCCCTTGTTGTAAAGGGACTGTATCTCCATGACCGTATAGAAGTATTGTTTTTAATTCGGGTGACTCTACTCTTGTTCCTACTAAAAACGGTGGGCAATTTTTAACAGGGTTATCGATAATTCTTGTTTGGATACCCAACTCCACTAGAATACTTAAAAGTCCCTCAGAATAATAATTCGTCAAGTCATCTTTGGACATAGAATTTTTACTATCAGTGACGATGCTTACTAAGCTAGTTAACTTTGTAATAAATTCACCATTAGCGAATAAATTTTTAGATTTTTCTAGGGCTTGATCGAGTAAAATCATTAAAAAGCCTTGTTAAATACAGAAATATTAAAGTTAACTTTGCGACAATTGAAAAAAAAACTATAGACACTAAAACCTAACAAGCCTAGCTTTTTATTATTATGAATTTTAGGAGGTAAATATGAACTTTTTTAATTTAGCAAAGCTGTTTTCAGTTGCCCTCATCACCGCAACCGTAGCAAATGCTGAAAACGTACTTCGTTGGACAAGCCAAGGAGATGCATTGACTATGGACCCTCATTCCCAAAATGAGAGTCCGACAATTGCATTCAATGGACAAATATACGAGGCACTTGTTGCTCGTGATATTGAAATGAACCTTGTTCCAGAATTAGCAGAAAGCTGGACGGCTTCACCAGATGGGTGGACCTTCAAACTACGTCAAGGAGTGAAGTTCCATGATGGCGCTGAATTTACAGCAGAAGACGTTGTTTTTTCATTTAATAGAGCACTTGAAGAATCTTCTGATTATAAGGAGCAGGTAAAAACTGTTGCAAAAATTGAAGTGATTGATGACTTTACAGTGAAACTCGTTACTAATGGAGCAAATCCAATTCTTCCCAACACACTTACAAATGTATACATTATGGATAGTGGTTGGGCAAAAGCTAATGGAGTTGAAAAACCACAGGATTTTGCGGCAGAAGAAGAAACGTTTTCTGTACGAAACTCTAATGGAACTGGACCATTTATGCTTACAAGTAGAGCACCAGAAGAGCTTTCCGTACTTACCCGGAATTCAAATTGGTGGGGCGACTCTATGTTTCCTGGAAATGTTGATCGCATAGAGTACAGACCGATTAAAAATGCTGCAACCCGTGTTGCTGCATTATTATCTGGTGAAGTAGATTTCGTATTGGATGCTCCTTTACAGGATTTAAATCGAATTGAATCTACAGATGGTCTAACGACAAAAACTGTTGCGCAAGTTCGTTCTATTTTTTTCGGTATGGATCAGGGCGTCGATGAATTACGAAGTTCAAACATCAAAGGAAAAAATCCGTTTAGAGACATAAGAGTTAGAGAAGCATTCAATCTTGCAATAGATAAAGATGCCATTCAGAGAGTTGTTATGGACGGATTATCATTTCCTACGGGTATTATTACACCACCAGGTGTGTTAGGAAATACACCTGAACTCGATAAGCAGTACGGTTTCGATTTAGGCAAAGCTAAAAGCTTAATGGAACAAGCTGGTTATGCGGATGGGTTTGAAATTCAGCTCGATTGTCCAAACAATCGCTATAATAACGATGAAAAAATCTGTCAAGCCGCTGTTGCGATGTTGGCGAAAATTGGTGTTAAAGTGAACCTAGACGCTATACCAAAAGCACAGCACTTCCCAAAGATTCAAAAAAGAACTTCTGACTTTTACATGTTAGGATGGGGTGTGTCCACGTTAGATAGCCACTACGTTTTCTCCTACCTATTTGACGGAGAGGGATCATGGAACGGTATTGGTTACAATAATGCTAGAGTAAATGAAATTACCAAGCTGATTGAGACAGAAACTGATATTCCAAAGCGTACGGCTCTAATAGATGAAGCTTGGCAAATAATTAAGAAAGAGATGCCATATCTGCCTATTCACCACCAGGTGCTTGGCTGGAGCATGAAAGATAATGTTAATGTGCCGATCGCTGCGGACGACCATTTAAGACCACGCTATGTAGTCTTTAAATAAAATTATCAATATAAGGGGAGCCATTTTTATGGCACCCCTTACATTAAAAGGTTTCATGTTTTATTTCATTCTTAATCGGTTAGCTCAGGCTCTTTTGGTAATGGCAGTTGTTTCAGCCATCAGCTTTTCATTGTTTAATTTTGTTGGCGATCCCGTTAATAATATGGTTGGGCAAGACGCAACCAGAGAACAAAGAATTGAAATTAGGCAACAACTTGGATTAGATGATCCAATTCTGGTCCAGTATCAGAGGTTTATGTTAAATGTTGTAAAAGGGGATTTTGGACTTTCATACCGAATTAAACAGCCAGTAAGTCAATTAATATTAGAGAGGCTGCCAGCAACACTAGAGTTGGTTTTTGCTTCAGCCGTTATCGCTGTGTTCATAGGGATCGTTCTTGGTGTCTATACAGGTATCCGACGTTATTCTTGGGTAAGTAAGATAATAATGAGCGTTAGTCTAATAGGTGTAAGCTTACCGACCTTCATCATTGGTATAGGTCTGATTTATCTTTTCGCGGTGTATTTAAGATGGTTGCCTTCTTCTGGTAGAGCGGGAGTAATTGAACTGGGTGGGTGGAAAACATCCTTACTCACTGTCGATGGATGGAGGTCAATAATTTTACCGGCAGTCACATTATCTCTTTTCCAGCTCACAATGATTTTGAGACTTGTCAGAGCAGAAATGCTGGAAGTGATGAGATCAGATTACATAAAGTTTGCGAGAGCTCGAGGGTTAGCGAACAGAGCTATCCATTTCGGGCATGCTCTGCGTAACACACTTGTTCCCGTAATAACAATAATTGGCTTAAATATCGGGGGACTTATAGCCTATTCCGTTATCACAGAAACAGTTTTTCAGTGGCCGGGAACTGGTTTGATGTTCATCCAGGCAGTAGATTTTGTGGACGTGCCTATAATGGCAGCCTATTTGATTTTTGTTGCTTTGCTTTTTGTTGTAATAAATCTTATCGTCGATATTCTTTACTTTATCGTTGACCCCCGAATAAGACGCGGAGGATCATAAATTGGCAAAATTAGATCAATTAAAATCTCGTTGGAAGCGATTCCTAGACAATGATATTGTATATTCTTTTTTTACTACGCCAGGAGCTATAATAGCCGCATGCATTACATTTATAGCGATTACTGCTGCTTTTGCTGCACCTTTAATTGCACCATATAATCCGTTTGATCCCGCACAGATCTCGTTATGGGATGGGAAACTTCCTCCTGCCTGGTCAGATGGAGGATCGTCCGCATACCTTCTTGGAACGGACAATCAAGGACGTGACATGCTTTCAACCATTCTTTACGGTGGACGTATTTCAATTCTTGTTGGCATAGCAGCTGTTTTTTTAGGAATGTTGTTAGGAGTAACATTAGGGGTGATTTCAGGATATTTTGGAGGCTTTATAGACACAATTATTATGCGAATAGCGGATGTGCAACTTACCATCCCAGGGATTTTGCTTGCGATACTCATTAATGGGATTGGTAGAGCAGCCCTGCCCTTAGAATTACGCGAGGAGTTTGCAATCTATGTTGTGATTGTTGCTATTGGGCTTACAGATTGGCCTCAGTTTGCACGAGTTGCACGAGGCGCTACACTAGTGGAGGCTGAAAAAGAATATGTTCAGGCAGCTAAGCTCATTGGATTGCCAAAATTTACAATAATTCTGCGACATATTTTGCCAAATACACTTCGCCCTGTCCTTGTTATCGCCACTCTCGGTCTTGCACTTGCCATTATTGGTGAGGCAACTTTAAGTTTTCTTGGCCAAGGTATACCGCCAACCACACCATCGCTAGGTACACTTATAAGGGTAGGTAATGAATTCCTTTTCTCTGGACTTTGGTGGATTACTCTTTTTCCAGCTATTGCTCTAATAATACTGGTTTTTTCTGTAAATTTATTAGGAGACTGGATGCGAGATGCACTGAATCCAAAATTACGATGACCAATCTTCTTGAAATCAATAATCTAAGTGTAGATTTCCCTTCACGCAGAGGGCAAGTCTCAGCTGTAAATGAGGTTTCAATTGCGGTTGCTAAGGGTGAGGTCCTAGGTTTAGTTGGAGAAAGCGGTGCTGGCAAGTCAACTGTAGGTAACTCTGTTATAAATCTTTTAGAACCCCCCGGTCTTATTTCAGGAGGTGAGATTATTTTTGATGGAACGCGAATAGATCAATTATCTAACGAGGAAATGAGAAAGATAAGAGGAACAAAAATAGGTACCATTTTTCAAGATCCTCAGACTTCATTAAACCCACTCATGACTATTGGCAAACAATTATCAGAGACACTCATCGAAACTTTAAAAATTTCTGGAGCCTTCGCCCGAGAGAAATCAATTGAGCTACTTGACTCAGTTGGCATCCCAGATCCTGAACCACGTTTGGACGCCTACCCTCATCAATTTTCTGGCGGAATGCGTCAGCGTGTTGTTATCGCTCTTGCGCTGGCTGGTGACCCTGACTTAATAATTGCAGATGAACCTACTACTGCGTTAGATGTATCGATTCAAAAACAAATTTTGGATCTAATAAAATCGTTGTGTAAACAGCGCAACTTGGGGGTTATAATTGTAACTCACGATATAGGAGTTATAGCAGAGATCGCAGATCGCGTCGCGGTAATGTATAACGGAGAACTTGTTGAGCAGGGAAAAGTAACCCAGGTTCTTAAAAAACCAAAACATGACTATACAAAAAGTTTAATATCTGCAGTACCTAGTGGAGATCAAAAGCTTCATCGGTTTACTGTTGTTGACTACATTGATGGATCAACGGAAAAAGTTACTCTCGAAAATGTAAGAGATCACTGGCTTTCAAAAAATAAACCTTCCAATACTCATAATATAGCTGTTTCTGTAAAAAATTTATCAATTGAATTTTCTATTCGGAAGGCTTTATTTCGCAAAAATCGTATTTCATTGAAAGCTGTGGATGATGTATCGATTGAGATAAAGACAGGTGAAAGTTTTGGATTAGTAGGAGAGAGCGGGTCAGGAAAAAGCACTCTCGCTCGTCTAATTGCAGGATTATATGCACCAAAATCAGGTAATATTAATATATTCGGCCATAACGTTTTGCAGAAAACCGAAAAAACTAAAACCTCTCTAATAAGAAGAAAAATGCAAATGATTTTTCAAGATCCTTATTCTTCTCTAAATTCCAGGATGACCGTTGAAGATATAGTATCTGAACCAATTCGTTTTCAAAGATCAACTGGAAATCAAAGCGAAACATCTATAGTTGTACGAGACTTGATCTCTTTTGTTGGCATGCCAAGCACATCTCTGAGAAAATACCCACATGAGTTTTCTGGTGGTCAGAGACAAAGGATTTCAATCGCTAGAGCACTTGCTTCAAGACCAGAAATCCTTATTTGTGATGAGCCGACCTCAGCATTAGACGTTTCAGTGCAAGCTACCATATTAAATTTATTAAAAGATTTACAAGAGGAATTAAGTCTTACAATGCTGTTTATATCGCACGATTTACCTGTAATTAGACAAATGTGTGATCGAGTTGCTGTTATGCAAAATGGTCGAATATGTGAAATAGCAGAAACAGATACGCTATTTGACCACCCAAGTCATGAATATAGCAAACATCTTTTGGGCTTAATGCCCAGAATGGATTTATTTCGGCTTTAAACGCAAATGTTTTTTAGAGCAATTCAAATTATTTTTTTATTGGAAATAATTTATTTGTCATCATTTTTGATCACCTCCTCCGGCATATTGTTCCTAAAGATACAATAAATTCAATATCTTAGTCTCTAATTAGTTTTTGATCCCCCAATTGGTCCACTCAAAATATTTTGCTTGCGGAGGATGATGATGAGTAATGTCTATTTATTCAGGCTTCTAATATCTATTGAGAGAGACGTCATACAGGGCCACCCAGGCTTAAGCCTGGAAGCAGCCCTTGAAATGATAAAGGAAGTCGGCCTCTGTGGTAATAACTAAGTCAATTACAAATTTTAATTTTTGACGTTTGTTTTATGTATCGGTCAGGAAACAATCCGAATTAGGCGAGATCAAATTATCCTGCTTTTTTGTTTAGTAATATCTTAAATTTGACATTTCAATGTTTTTTGTGAATACTATCCTCGGGGACTAGTCTGTGAGAATCTTGTACCAGTTGGGGGAGGAAATTCCACAGAAACATAATTTCTATGCACTATTCTAAAAATTTAAAACAGGCGGTTCCCTTTTTTGAAAAAAAAGGGCCACATTAAATATGGCCCAGTTAAGGGAGGAAATGTCCGATTAGGACTATAGTTTGATGTTAAACTAAATACCTTGAGCCGCAAGAATAACGTTACGTTAACGTTAACATAACGTTGAGTAAATACACACAATAAAAGTTAGATTTTTTTATATCAATGTGTTTGTCTTGTATCACTGTGATATCGCAGTAATAGTATTTGAAAATAATAAGAAACCGAATAGTTTAATGATCGATAAATCTTTAAAAAAAGCTTGCAAAGGGTAAACAGGGGAACTTAAGAGGTTTTTTCGATATCAAATTTGTATCTAATTCTGGTAGTCTAATGACCTTTGAAATTGAGATACCAAAAACATGCCTAAATCCGCTAGGTACCGTCCAAGGGGGTATGATTTGCGAGTATTTTAGACGAAACAACAGCATATCATGTTGATATTATTACTGATGACAAACTCATACCAAATAGTACTGATGTCCATGTCAGTTTTCATAGACCTCTTCCAATTGGAAAATGTTTCTCAAAAACTGAAATATTAAAATTAGGAAAATCTCTAGTCTCAATTAAGGGGCAGGTGTTTTCAACAGACGATAAATTGATCGCAACTGCTATGCATACAGGCCTTTTATTATCTACAGAGAAGCTTAAGTAGTGTTACAATTTTTATTTGTTTCGTAGTAGCACAACCGACTAACATTTTTATAAAAAAAGGTTTAAAGGTTAATCAAT
>CACIAQ010000050.1 GCA_902584635.1 uncultured Alphaproteobacteria bacterium | reverse complement strand
ACTGGTGAAGATGTATCTTCTTCTCTTTTAGCAATTGCCTTAAATAGTAAAGGGATTTCCGCTAGAAGTTGGCGAGGGTGGCAACTTCCAGTGAAAACAGATAGCTTTCATTCAAATGCAAAAATTGAAGAGATCGAGACAAAACAAATTCTTACCAACTTTAAAGAAGGTATTAGGGTTGCTGTAGTATCTGGGTTTCAGGGAATAGAGCAATCTGGAAGAATAACGACACTAGGACGAGGTGGCTCTGATACATCAGCTGTAGCGATAGCAGCAGCCATAGATGCGGAGAGATGTGACATATACACAGATGTTTCTGGAATTTATACTACAGATCCAAGAATAAAAAAGAACGCGTCAAAACTAAAAAAGATCTCGTTCGAAGAAATGCTGGAGATGGCATCACTCGGAGCCAATGTGCTGCAGACCCGTGCTGTAGAGCTTGCAATGCGCCATAAAGTACCTATAAATGTTTTAAACAGCTTTTCAAAAGAGGGAGGAACACTTGTCTGTGACGAAGAGGAAATAATGGAGAAAAATATCGTTTCTGGAATAGCGTTTCAAAAAAATGAGGCCCAATTAACGCTTACAAATATAGAGGATAAGCCTGGAATAGCCGCAAAAATCTTTGGCCCATTAGCAAAGTCTGGTGTAAATATTGATATGATTGTTCAGAGTAATACGGAAAACAGCTTGACGAACATTACCTTCTCTTGCCCTGCAGACCAGTGTGAACTAGCAAAGAAAGCTATATCGGAAGCGAAAGAAAATAATTTGATCTCTTATGAGCGACTTATCGAGAACAAGAATTTAGCAAAAGTATCTATTGTTGGAATAGGGATGAAAACGCATGCAGGGGTTGCCCAGATAATGTTTGAAACGCTATCCAAAGAAAACATCAATATTAATGTTATTTCAACCTCTGAAATAAAGCTTTCAGTTTTAATTGAAAGAAAGTATTTAGAACTTGCTGTGAGGAGTCTTCATGACGCCTTTGGTTTACAAAATCTGTAGTTGGGTACTGTGAAAATTTAAGTGGCTTTAACCAAATTACCGATTGAGTCTTCAAGATAGCTGTGTTTTATATCCAGACCCAATAGCCTTGCATTATCAAGTCCATTGCCAATAGTGATACCACAGGTTGATTTTTTATTAAAACCGAATTTGGAATAATAATCAAAATCCCCAACTAAAACAATCCAATTCCAATTGCCGATATGGGCTTTCTCTATACCGTTTAATACTAATTTCTCACCCAGTCCTTCGCTTTGATATATTGGATGGATGGCAAGAGGACCGAGAAGAAGACCTTTACTGCTATGGTTATCGATCCGTATATTCCAAAACCTTATAGAGCCAACAACCTTATTTGAATTATCTTTAAACACGTATGAAAGGTTATCAACTTTATTGGCTGCACTCCTTAACTTGTAAGAGCTCAGTAGTTTCCTTCTAGGTGTAAAAACTAGATCCAATAATCTTTCAACCTCTGCGTTGTCATTCTTGGTCTCTAGTAATAATCTAAGATTATTATGACTGCTTTTCATTAGTCTTTAATTTAAATATCTTGAGTATCTCGGCTTACAATTACTCCGGGATTTAGAATAGCAAAAGGGTCCATGGCTTTCTTTAACTGACACATTACATGGAATTTTCCTGGGTCACAATACTGTTTTAAATCTTTAACCTTTAATCGACCAACTCCATGTTCTGCACTAAATGAACCTTCTAAGGTTTTGCAATTTTTGTTTATTATATCAGTCAATTTAGTTTTTATTTTAAAATAACTTGTACTTTTTTCCCCTTTAGGAGGAAATATATTGAAGTGTAAATTTCCATCCCCCATATGCCCAAAGCAATTTACTCTGAGAAATTGATTTATTTCTTTTATTTCAATAACGCTTTTTTTAATAAAACTTTCCATATTTTCCAGCGGCAAAGAAATATCGTGAGAAGTAATAGCCCCGATTTTCCTATTAGCCTCAGGTATGTCTTCTCTCATTTTCCACAAATTTTGTGCTTTGGTCTCTGTATCACCAACAACTACATTGGAAATTATATTTTTATTATAAAGGTTATCCAAAGCTTCATATACTTCTTCTTCTACTGAACTATTATTAAATCCTAATTCAATCAGGACATGCCATTCTGATTTACTTCTTTGAATAGTTGAACGAAACATGTTCGTTTCTTCAAGAAAAAGCATCCCTACGTTACTAATTAACTCATACGCTTGTAAAAATTGCCCAAACCTTTTCGATATTTCCAAATAGGTCTTTAGAGCTGCATTAAAATCTGGCACCCCAAAAAACACCACAATTTTATTTGCTGGAGTAGGATAAAGCCTTAAAACAGCTCTGGTGATTACACCTAAAGATCCCTCAGATCCAATAAATAGGTTTTTTAAATCGTATCCTGTATTATCTTTTTTGAGTGTCTTAATATCGTTTATAATAGAACCGTCAGCCAGTACAACCTCCAGTCCTAAGCAAAGATCTCTAGCATTTCCATATCTTAAGACCCCTATTCCCCCTGCATTTGTCGCCAAATTTCCACCTATACAACACGACCCCTTTGACGCCATTGATAGAGGAAATAAAAAGTTTTTACTGTCTACAAACTCGTGGATCGATTCCAAAATCACTCCAGCTTCAACCTCTAAAGATTGGTTAACACTAGAAAAATTTTTGATCTTATTCATTTTTTCCAAAGATAAAGTCACATTGTATTTGTCTGCAGCAATTTGGCCACCTACTAATCCAGTACCACCACTCCAAGGCACAACTCCAATCTTATACTTCGTTGCAAGTTTCAAACATTTAGAAACTTCCTTGGTGGATCTAGGTTTGACGACGTAAAGAGATTTGTTTTTATATGCTCCTCGGGGTTCAGAAAGATAGTGGGGGGAGAGATCAGAAATAATAGTATCAGAAACCGTCTGTCTAATATTTCTTATAAACGCAAAGTAATTTTCCTCTTTACTCAATATTTTAACTTTCCTCAACACGGCCTCTTCTATCATTTCTCAACAAACCATATAAAACGTGGTTTCTCCAACGACCATTTATTTGCAGGTAGCTCTGCCCTACTCCTTCATATTTAAACCCAACCCTTTCAAGAAGTCCTCGAGAAGATTTATTTTCCGGTAAGGTTGCAGCTTCCAATCTTGATATGTTTAGTGTATTAAAAGAAAAGTCGATAATAGTCAAAACCGCTTCTCTCATAAACCCCTTACCCGTATGCTCTTTTCCTAACCAATACCCCAGTGAAGCAGCGTTAGACGGCCCTTTCCTTATATTTTCAATAGTTATTGACCCAAGTAAAGTCTGAAATTTATCAAAAATAAAAAATTGATAAGCTTGGCCAGCCTTAAAACTTTTTTTAGCCCATCTAACTCTATTATTAAAAGCATTACGCTTAAAAAAATCGTTACCTCTTTTTGGCTCCCATAGCTCTAAAAATGTTTTGCTGTTCTCTCTAAGATGACGCCACTGATCAAAATCGCTATAATGGGGTGCTCTTAATTCAACCTTCTTTGTTTTCAATATAAGTTCTGCCTTACCAAAAATCATTCCTGAGATCTAACTTTCTTAACGCTCAATACACTCTCACGTAGCTTTTCTTATTTCCTCTGCCACTAGATCTTTGCTTGGCAGTATGACTTTGACGCTCTCTTGTTTTTTCATTATATCTTTGAGGACTGAGGGCATTGGGATGCTCATATTTAATGCACTCTCAACAGTCTCTTTAAATTTTGCTGGATGAGCTGTTCCCAGCGAAACTATAGTATCTCCTGCGCCTAAAAATTTTTGTGCTACCTTTACACCAATAGCACTATGAGGACATAAAATTATGTCTCTTTTGGAATAAACCTTGTTTATTGTTGCAAGAGTATCTTCATCGGTCACGGCTCCACTCACAAACTCTTCTTCCAGAAGAGATAATATTTTTTTATCGAGACTGAAGCCACCTTTTTTGGATAGGTTATTCATTAGCTTTTTAACCTCCGAGGCATCGCCATTGAAAAGATCAAATAGTAGTCTCTCAAAATTGGAGGCAACTTGAATATCCATAGACGGAGATAAGGTTTTGCTAACACAGTTACTTTTATAAACGCCAGTTTTAAAAACTCGATCCAAAATATCATTTTTATTTGTTGCCACGATAATTTTTTTTATTGGCAACCCCATTTTCTTTGCAACATACCCAGCATAAGCATCTCCAAAATTCCCAGTCGGCACACAAAAGTTCAACTTTTCTTCGGAGAGGTCCTTCAACTGATAAAAGGCCGAGAAATAGTAGATTATTTGAACCAGAATTCGTACCCAATTAATTGAATTTACAGCCGATAAGCTAACATCACTGACAAGCGCTTTATCGGCAAACAATCCCTTTACTAATGACTGACAATCATCAAAAGTTCCTTGAACGGCAAATACTTTTACATTCTTAGCATTTGAGGTCGTCATTTGCTTTCTTTGTATTTGCGAAATTCTTTTGTGGGGATAAAGGACGTATAAATTAACATTTGATACACACTTAAACGCTTCAACTGCCGCCGATCCCGTATCACCTGAAGTTGCAGTTATAATATTAATGGTTAAATTTTTCTTCCGTAATGTCTTTACAAACATTTTTGCTATTACCTGCATAGCAAAGTCTTTGAACGCTAATGTAGGTCCATGGAATAATTCTAGAAAATAATGATTGTCTTCTAATTTAATCAAGGGACTTTTTACTTTATGATTAAAACCGGAATATGATTCATACACAATCTCGGTTAACTCTGATTTGGTAAAGCAATCACCAGAAAATAATGATATTATTTCTACGGCTAGATTTTCATAACTAAAGTTTTTCCATCGATTTAAAGTTTCCTTATTTAACTTTGGAATGAACTCTGGAACAAATAGACCCCCGTCTCCAGCTAATCCAGAGTGTAAAACTTCACTAAAGTTCTTTGGTTGATCTGATCCTCTAGTCGAATGGTATAACATTACTCAATCTTCTTTTTTACTATCAATTTATATACGAAGTACGCACTCATACCAAACCATAAAAACGCCATTGTAAACCAAGTAATCGCATATTGAAGGTGATTGTTTGGTATATGTATTGTCGGATCTTGCATCTTTATACTTGGGTCAAGTCGATTTTCAGTTGACACTACCAATATTGGTTCTGATTCAAGAAAACTCGACATTTTTTCTAGATCTCGAGAGAACCATATATTACGCTTAAAATTAGGATCTGGAGTAAAATAATCGGTCTCGTTGGGCCAGAATAGATACCCTATTACTGACCTCTGTTTCTCAAAAGTCTCTAAACGAGCCTTATCTTGTTCCTTAATAACCCCTCTATCAATAAGAATTTTTTTACCATCTTTTAACTTTAATGAAGAGATCACTCTGTACCCCGCCCCAGATCCTTTGACTGGAGTTAGAATAAAAATAGACCTTGTACCTAGCAAGCCTTCAACCTCAACCATTTTATAGTTATGTTCTGTTTTTTCTAAACTTTTTGGGAGCCTTGACGGCTCACCTTCTAAATTAGAGCTGATATTTTCTAAAAGAGCTTCCTTCCAGGCAAGTCGTTTAAGTTGCCAGCCTCCTAGACACAACAATGCTAGTAGCCCAGGTACCGCTACAAAACCAACAAAAAGCCACTTTCTATTCATTCAGAAAACTTTGAGGCGCTTACGCACCCCAAATGTAAATAGCTGCAAAAAGGAATAACCAAACTACATCAACGAAATGCCAATACCAAGCTGCCGCTTCAAATCCAATATGTTTTTCGGGTGAGAAATGACCTTTCTTTGCTCTTATCAGACAAACGAGCAGGAAAATAGTTCCAATCAGAACATGGAAACCGTGGAAACCAGTAGCCATAAAGAAACTTGCTCCATAGATGTTTCCAGAAAAGGAGAACGAAGCATGGGTGTATTCATATATTTGAAATACGGTGAAAAGAGCCCCTAGCCCAATTGCTAGAATTAAGCCATTTTCTAACCCTTTCCTGTCGTTTTCGTGCGCAATCGCGTGGTGAGCCCAAGTTGCGGCTGCTCCTGAGCATAGCAGGATTAGTGTATTTATCAAAGGAAGGTGCCAAGGATCAAAAGTCTCGATCCCTGTCGGAGGCCATACGCCACCAACTGCTTCCATCGGATACATTGCATGTTTAAAAAAAGTCCAAAACCAAGCAAGGAAGAACATGACTTCAGATGTAATAAACATGATGACACCATATCTCAAACCTATCTGAACTACTGGTGTGTGGTCACCGTCTTTGCTTTCAAACACTACGTCCGACCACCAAGCAAACATACAATATAAAACGACTAGGAGACCCAAAGCTGCAATTAATACACTTCCCCCATGCATAAATAGAACACTTCCGAAGAGAAGGATAAAGGCGCCAAGCGCACTTAAAAACGGCCACAAACTCGGATTTAAAATGTGATAGTCGTGATTTTTTTCATGAGCCATTTGTTTCCTCTTATACTTAAAATTTTATGATTTAATTTCGTCTTCTAGTTTATAAAAAGTATATGACAATGTCAGCGATTTTATGTTCCTAGTCTCAATATTTTCATCAATTTCTGGATCGATATAAAATGTCACTGGCATCTTAACTCTTTCTCCTGGCTGCAAAGTTTGCTCGACAAAACAAAAGCAATCAATTTTACTAAAATAGTTTCCCGCTGAGAATGGAAAGATATTAAAGCTGGCTTGACCAGAAATTGTCTCATTGGTAGGATTGTGGGCTTCATAAAAAACTAGTGCTGTTTCACCAATTTTTATCTCCACTTCATTTTGCATCGGTACAAAATCCCATCTCATACCTTTAGCCCTTGAGGCATCAAAGCGGACTTTAATTGTCTTATTTAAAATTTGACCATCAAACGACTCGGAATAAATCTCTGGAGTTCCTCCATACCCAGTGACCCTGCAAAACCAATCGTAAAATGGCACTGCTGCGAATGATGCCGAAAGCATAACACATACGACCCCAATCAAAAAAAATAGCGTGCGATTTGGCTTACTAGAATTGCTAATCATCTTTTTCTAACATGTTTTGTCTTATTATATGGTCGTAACCCTGCATTAAGGCACCTTGCTTCAGTTTAACTATAGTTATCGAGAAAATTAGCGCTACCACAACAAATAAAAATATCCCAATTTTGACATTACCATTATCCCTATTTAACTCTGATTGCTTCAACTCTTTTCTCACAATAATCTTTGTAACAGAACTGGCCAACTTAATGACAAATCAGATTCAAAAGTTTTTAGCCCACTGTTTATTACCAAAAAACTGAAATACAAAAAAAGGTAAAGAATGGTAAATTTAAAAAATCCTCTTTCTCGCTCGTAACCATCCCTCTCGTTAATCCTAACAAGCTTTATAGCAGACAGCAGCAGGGATGCGTTTAAGGCATTACTTAGAATAAAGAATACTGGGCCACCTATCTCTGAAAAAGAGATGGCTTGTGAGAACATTATCAAGATAAGAGTGTAATAAAATATCGACCGCTTTGTCTTTCTCTCCCCGTACAGAACGGGGAACATAGGGATACTTGCCTTAGCATAGTCTTCCTTTGTTATTATTGCCAAAGACCAGAAGTGCGGTGGTGTCCAAAAAAATATAAACAGAAACAGCAAAATAGGTTCTAAGGAAAATGTTCCCGTACTCGCTACCCACCCTATCAAAGGCGGCATTGCACCGGCAGCTCCTCCGATCACAATATTTTGAGGCGTTGTCTTTTTTAAAAACATTGAATAGATAACAAGATAGAAAAAAATTGTTAATGCTAATAGAAAAGCAGCTAACCAATTCGATACAAGACCTAAAAACATAACAGAAAATATTGAAAGGCTTACTCCAAACACGAAGGCATCATCGGAACTTATTTTTTCATTTGGTAAAGGTCTTCCACTTGTTCGCTGCATCACATTATCAAGCTCTTTATCCCACCACATGTTTAACACACCTGCAGCACCAGCGCCTATTGATATACAAAGTAACATAATCAAAGATAGAAATAAATTATTTTGAATAGGGGCTACAATCATACCAACTGCAGCCGTAAATACGGCGAGCCACATAACTCTTGGCTTTAAGAGTATGTACAGGTCTTTAAAGGACCCCTTTCCTGTTACTTCTATACTTTCCAACGTATCCAACTAAACCACCTAAATGATCAAAACTTTGTAATTAATTTTTTTCTGCCACTGCTATGACTTTGTTTCTATCACCATTTATACTAGCAAATTTCTCCGAGGACCTCTTAAGCCACGCATCATATTCTTCTTCACTTACAACCTTGACAACAATTGGCATGTATGAATGGTTCAAACCGCATAACTCGGAGCATTGCCCAAAATACACTCCTTCTTTTTCAGGCTTAAACCAAAGTTCTGCTAAACGCCCTGGAACGCCATCCTGATGCACACCAAACGACATAATTTTCCATGCGTGTATTACGTCTGACGCCGTCACTTGAACTGTTATGTTTTTATTTACAGGTACAACCACTGGGTTGTCGGTTGCCAATAAATATTCATCCTGAGAGTACCCAAACTTCTCTAGCTCCTCTTTTTCGAGCATCACGGAGTCGAATGTAAAATTATGCTGAGGGTAATCATAGGACCAATACCATTGAGCTCCAGTTGCCTTAATAACAACATCGCTTTCCGGAATCCTTAGCTGTTTAAGCAAAATAGGTAACGAGATAATTCCGATTCCTATCAATATGATTACTGGAATTACCGTCCACAAAATTTCAACGGGTGTATTATGAGTAGTAGAAGTCGGTGTGGGGTTAGCTTTTCTGTTGTATCTAACAAAAACCCATACAAGAAGGACACTCACAAATATTGATATAAGCGTTATAATTACCAAAAGAACGTTGTCTAACCACTGTATGTCTCTTGCAAGCTCTGTAACTGGTGGCTGAAAATTTATTCCATTAGGGATTGGTTTTCCTATAACAGGCAGATTCTTATCTAACCCGTCATTCGCCATAAGTGCTGAACCAGATGCAACCAAAAAAACTGTGGCCAACGGCGCCCTAAATATTTTAAAAAATTGTCGTAAAAAACTATTCATGAGACCCCCTAACCATAGTTTTTGTTCACAAACCTGCGGACACTTGTATATATAGCTCAGATTTTGTAAAAATCTACTACAAAACTTAACTATACATTTATAAAAGGCTAAAAATTTTTATTATTCATTTCAAACTTTTTTTTCGGTTATTTCGTCGCAACAAATTCGTTATTTATCAAAAATTTTTAAAAAAAAGATTGACAAGTTCAATATTGGATAAGATTAAAGCAAAAATTTAAGGAATTTTCATGGCAGCTGTTGTAATTGTAGAGTCACCAGCAAAAGCAAAGACAATAAACAAATATTTGGGAAGTCAATACAAAGTTCTTGCCTCCTACGGGCATGTTAGAAATCTACCCAAGAAAAATGGTTCTATTGATGTTGAGAATGATTTCAAACCAAAGTGGGAAATTGATACAAAAAGCAAAAAGCACATAGACGAGATTGTTAAAGCGCTAAAGTCAAGTTCGAAACTCATCTTAGCAACTGACCCTGACAGGGAAGGAGAAGCCATTTCATGGCATATTCTTGAAATATTGAAGAATAAAAAAGCACTTAAAGCAGATACAGTAGTAGAGAGAGTTGTATTTAATGCAATCACAAAGAGTGCCATTTTATCAGCGATTGAAAGCCCGAGAAAAATTGACACTGATTTAGTTGAGGCATATCTCGCAAGAAATTCGTTGGATTATCTTATGGGATTTAATATTTCTCCAGTGCTTTGGCAAAGACTTAGAGGAGCTGCAAAATCAGCCGGTAGGGTTCAGTCACCTGCGTTGAGGCTTGTCGTTGATAGGGAAATTGAAATAGAAAAATTCAAATCAGAAGAGTATTGGTCAATATCCTCTGATTTTAAAGATGAAAATGGTAGCCTGATCAAGGCAAACGTCTCTATGGTTAATAACGAAAAAGTTGAAAAGTTTTCGTTTAAAGACTTTGATACAACAAACAAAACCGCAAGTGAGCTCGAACAAAAAGAATATCATGTTGCTTCTGTAACTAGTCAAAAAAGAAATCGAAATCCCTATGCTCCATTTACCACATCTACCTTACAACAAAGCGCTAGCACGAATTTAAAAATTAGTCCTCGGGACGTGATGTCAACCGCTCAGAAACTTTATGAGGCTGGGCTGATTACGTATATGCGTACAGACGGGATTGAAATGGCTCCTGAGGGAATTTCTAGTGCGAGAAATCAAATTTCTGCTTTTTTAGGTGACACTTATTTACCTGAAAAGCCACGGGTATTTCAAAATAAAGCAAAAAATGCACAGGAAGCTCATGAGTGTATCAGACCCACTGATTTTTCTAAAACCCCAGAAAATACAAAAAATTTAAATAGGTCTGAATTGGATTTATATGTATTAATATGGAAGAGAGCATTGGCTTCTCAAGCCAGAGCGGCAGAGGTGTTGCAGACAACAGTTTTAATTTCCTCCTCCTGCAATAGCGCTCAATTTAAGCTATCGGGACAAGTGGTGACATTCGAAGGGCATCTAAAAATATTTCAAGATACGAAGAAAAAAGATGATGAGAATAGGATCCCGGACATCAAGGAAAAATCTCAAATGAGACTAGAACAAATTATTAAAGAACAACACTTCACTGAACCACCGCCAAGATTTAATGAGGCTTCATTAATAAAACGTCTTGAGGAAGAAGGTATAGGAAGACCATCTACGTATGCATCGATTATATCGAAAATACAAGAAAGGAATTATGTTAAAAAAGAGAAAAACAGGCTTATCCCTGAGGATACTGGTCGACTTTTAAATTTTTTTCTTGAGGCATATTTTAACAAATATATAGAGTATAACTATACAGCTGAGCTAGAAGAAAACCTTGACGATATTTCAAGCGGTGAAAAGCATTGGAAAGATGTAATTAAAGATTTCTGGGAGGAGTTATCTCAATCTGTTGAGTACGCGATGAGCTTCAGTATTACTGAGGTTCTGGATAACTTGAATATAAAATTAGCCGACTATCTGTTCGATGATGGCAATGGAAAAATACAGAAAAACTGTTCCGCATGCAATGATGGAGAACTTGGGATAAAGTTGTCTAAGAAAGGTGCTTTTATCGGGTGTTCAGCATATCCCGAATGCAAGTACTCAAGACCTTTAAACTCTAGCTTGAATGAAAGTTCATCCGAGGTAATAGCTCAAGAAGAACCTTTAGGTAAAGATAGCAATGGTAACAATATATTTATAAAAAATGGACGTTATGGACCATATCTTGAGATTGCTATTGATGGCTTGGATAAACCAAAAAGAGCTGCAATCCCGAAGCACTACACTATAGAAGAGCTTACTATTGAGAGGGCAAGACAATTATTAGAGCTTCCTAGAAACTTAGGGTCACATCCTGAGGATCAGTCTGAAGTCATCGCTGCTATTGGTCCTTATGGTCCGTATATTAAACACGGGCGAACTTATGCAAATATCAAGGATTTTGAAGAAATCTTTTCAATCGGCATGAACAGAGCTATTGAATTACTAGTAGAAGCGGCAGAAAAGAAAAATAATAGAGGCGGAAGAGCGGGCAAAGAACTTAAAGTTTTAGGTTCTCATCCAGAAGGAGAGGAAATAAAAATTATGTCAGGCCGATACGGTGATTATATAAAATGGAATAAGATTAATGTTACCATACCAAAGGAAAAGTCGGTTCAAACACTTACTCTTGAAGAGAGTATTGCTCTTAT
>CACIAQ010000049.1 GCA_902584635.1 uncultured Alphaproteobacteria bacterium | reverse complement strand
TTAAAAAATATAACTTGAATAATTACAGAAAGTGTTTCAATTACGAACAAACCTCCGACTATCAATAGAACAAGCTCATGTTTAATTGATACAGCTATACAACCAAGAGCTGAGCCAAGAGATAAAGACCCAGTGTCTCCCATAAAAACCGCTGCTGGAGGCGCGTTATACCACAAAAACCCCAAACCGCTTCCGATTAGGGCAGCAGAAAATATAAGGATTTCACCGCTACCTTTAATATAATGGATGTCTAAGTAGGATGAATAATCTGCTCTGCCAACTATATAAGAAATTATACCCAAAGATGCTCCCGCAATTATAACTGGCATAATAGCCAATCCATCCAGTCCGTCTGTTAAATTAACGGCATTAGCCGAACCAACAATTACGGTCATAGCAAAGGGAAAAAAGAAAATACCAAAGAAGACCAAATAGTCTTTAAAAATTGGTAAGGCAAGAGACTTACTCAGATCATCAATGTGTTGATGCTGTATAAAATAGACAGCGACAAAAGCTATTAGAAATCCAAATAGCAGACGCAAGCGACCAGAAAGACCTCTATAACTTCTTTTGACAACTTTGATGTAATCATCAATTAATCCTATAATACCGAAAGAAAAAGTCACAAACAGAACAATCCAAACGTATTCATTATCTAAACGAGCCCATAAAATAGTAGAAGTTGTAACTGCTAACAATATTATTACGCCTCCCATTGTGGGTGTACCAGCCTTTTTAATAATGTGATCACTGGGACCATCCTCTCTTATTGGTTGACCATCTTTCTGTAATTTTTTCAAAAAATTTATACTGTGCTTTCCAAAAGTAAAAAATATAATGAGCGCTGTAAAAAAAGCGCCACCAGCACGAAATGTTATATAACGAAAGAGATTAAACAAATCCCCACCGTCTGATAAAAAACTCAAAAAATATAACATTGCCGAAACTCTAACTTGTTACATATTTTTTAATTTGTTAACTATTGTATTCATTTCCATAGAGAAAGAGCCTTTAATCATTACTACATCTCCGTTGTTAAGTTTATTAACTAAAACATTTTGCATATCTAGAGCGGTTTCAGTCCAGGCCCCTCGCTTGGAGTAAGGCAACACATCATATAACTTTCTCATTCGAGGACCCACACAGAAAATTTTATCAATTTTATTCAATCTTGCAAACTTTGATATATTTATATGTTCTTTTACCTCAGAAAAACCTAGTTCCAGCATGTCTCCTAAAACAGCAATTCTTCTTAGTTGGTGTGAATTAATTTTTTTTCTTGTAAAAATACAGACAAGGGTCTCTAGAGAAGATTTTACCGAACCTGGGTTTGCATTATAGCTTTCATCTATAAGGTGTATAGATATATTGTTATCATTGTTTTTAAACTTTATCTCCGTAACTTGACCACGTCCAGCCAATGGCCTCCACTTCTCTAGGGCTAAAATCGCTTCGGCTGGATTTAACTTCAGCGAACATACAAGCGTCAATAGCGCCGCTGCATTTTTAATGTAATGTTTTCCCGCAGTTTTCAGCTTAATGTTCCATACATTTCGTTCTTGATCTAAAATTTTTGAAGTAATAGTGTTTCTACATACTTCTATATCGCTAATCCTCACATCACTGCATTCTTCTTCTCCAAATGAGATTAAATGTGAACCAAATCCTTGCACCTTTGTTTTAAGCTGGCTAAATTTTTCAATTCCTCTCGGAATGATAGCTATACCTTTTTTTTTCTGGCCAGAGCAAATGGAAGCCTTTTCGTCTACAATATTATCTAAAGACTTTAGACCTTCCACATGACCAATTGATACGTCTGTTATAATAATATGATCGGGGTTAACTAACTGGGATAATTCCGCAATTTCTCCTAAGCAATTTGTACCAATTTCTACTAAAACGTATTTAGTATCTTTCGGTATAGTAGCCAACGTTAAAGAACATCCTAAAATATTGTTATAACTTTTCATAGAAACATGTGTCTTCCCAAAGCCTTTAAATACCAAGCTTCCCATATCCTTTGTAGATGTTTTCCCAGAAGTACCGGTAATTCCAATAAATATGGCCTTTGATTCATTTCTAGAAACCTTTGCCATTCTAACCAATGCTTTCATAACGTCATCGACTATCAATAACTTATTATTTTCATTAAAACCTTTTGGTTCTTTACTTACCATTGCCGCTACTGCACCATTATCAAAGGCTGCTTGTACAAAGTCATGACCGTCTCTTTCTCCTGGAAGCGCTATAAATAAATCTCCCTTGTTGATTGTTCTAGAATCAAACGATATTCCCGATGCCTCCCAGAACGAATTACATTTGCCCAAAGTAGCTGCCTCCGCCATAAATTTGTTCCATAGAACCTCTACCACGATCTATCTACTCCAATAATTCTATTGCTATGCTGGCTTGCTCAAAGTCACTAAAGGGAAAATTATTATTTTTTACTATTTGTACCTTCTCATGCCCTTTTCCAGCAATTATCACTATATCATCAAGTCGAGCACTATGAATGGCAGTTGTTATTGCCTCCGCTCTATCTTCGATTTCAACAGCACTCGGACAGGTATTAATAATTTGATGTCTAATGGATTTAGCATCTTCATAACGAGGGTTATCATCTGTAACATAAATCAAATCACAATATTTATATGCTATGGCTCCCATAGGTTTCCTTTTATCTTTATCTCTTTCTCCCCCCGCACCAAAAACCAAAAGTAACTTACCCTTTGTTAAGCCCCTGAGGGTTTTCAATAGATGCTTTAAAGCGGCAGGGGTGTGTGCAAAATCTATATAAACTAATCCTCCTTTTTTAGTTTTCCCAACAAACTCCAGTCTACCGGGAACAGGTTTTAAAGAGTCACAAAAACATACCAACTCATCAAATTCAAACCCAAACTTTTCACACGTAAGAAGCGCCATACCTAAATTTTCCGCCTGGAATTCTCCTATTAAGTGTGTTTGAAAATTATAAACCAAATCACCTCTCACAATTTCAATAAATTGTATGCCTAGTGTACCTTGAGTGACTCTTAGCTTTACATCTGCTATATCACTGGAGCCGATTGTTTCGACCTTGAAACCTTTGTTTTTTGCTTCAGTAAAAAACATTTTTCCATATTTATCATCAATATTTACAATTATTTTTGTATCTATACTCAGTATGTTAAGAATACTTAACTTGGCTTGAAAATATGTTTTCATATCTCTATGATAATCTAAATGATCCTGTGATAAGTTTGTGAAGCAAAATACCTTAAAAGCTATACCGTTGATCCTGCGTTGCACCAAGGAGTGTGACGAGACCTCCAAAAGGGCATAATCCGCTCCCTTAGACTTTGCCGTTTGTAAAACTCTGGAGATAAGAGCTTGATCAGGCGTGGTATTATCGGTTTTTAAACTTAAAACTCCTCCCACCCCTAGGGTCCCAATAGTCACACATGACTTATTTTTTTTTTCAATAAGCTGTTGGCTCAAATTAACTACTGATGTTTTCCCATTTGTTCCTGTTATTCCCATTACAAAATTTGGTTTGCCTGAATAAAATAACTCACAAATACTGTCCAGAGTTCGCGCAAGGTCTTGAACTATAAGGAAAGGCAAGGCTAAATTTAAGTCATTATTTGTGGCAAATTGGTACCCTTCTATGTCGGTGATAATTAGGCTCGCACCTTTTTGAAAAGCTTGATCGCTAAACTGTACGCCGTGGCTATTTGTTGTGTTCCCTGCCTTCGCGAGAAATATATGTCCTTTTTCGATCCTTAGCGAATTAGTTTCAACACCCCTTATTTCAGGGTCCTGATTCTTCCATTGCCCTCTCCGTTCAATCTCTTCGATATTCAGAGTTGAAAGTCTAGGCATAGTTAATTTCTCTAAACATATTAAGTATTCCTAAAAATTCGATGCACCGTGCCGCGGAATTACATTCATTAATGGCCCTGTTCTTTCTATTAATTTTTTAATCATCGGGACTACGGTACAACTTGCATATCTACATGGTTGCTGCAAAAAATTATTCTCTGGCTCATCTAAAAACGCAGCAATAACAAACTTGGGCTCTCTGAGTGGAAATATTCCTACAAAATTTGAAATTACCTTGTCTTTTTGATACCCCTTTTTATCAAGTGATATTTTCTCTGCCGTACCGGTTTTCCCACCAATTCGATAATATTTGCTTCCTAGAATTTTTGCCGTTCCTCTTTTATCCGTCACAACAGCTTCTAATAATTTAAGGATTTCATCAGAAGTAGTTTTCTTTAAAACTCTAGAGCCTAAATGACCAACTATGTTTTTTTTCAATATGGTAGGTTCTATATCAAATCCTCCATTCCCTAATATTGCATAGGCTTTAGCCATATGTAATAGAGAAACAGACATGCCATATCCATACGATATAGTCGCCAAGTTAATATCTCGCCAATTTTTTGGTATAATAGGCTGAGTTAAATTTGCTTCTTTTAACTCTAAGTTAACAGGTGCAAAAAGCCCAAGTTTGGAAAAAATTTCTTTCAACCCCGTTTCTCCAACCATCAGAGCAATTTTAGCAGCTCCAACATTTGACGACCTAACAATTATCTCATTGACGGTACTTTCATTATTGAATTTATACTTATCCTCAATTATTTTAGAGCTTATTTTAAACGGTCTTGTATCAATGAAGGAACCCAGTTTGAATAAATTTTTCTCTAAACCCTGGGCCACAGGAAATATCTTAAAAGTTGATCCCATCTCATAAACACCTTGAACAACTCGATTAAAAAAAATACTAGCATCTTTATTTTTTCCCGGTCCGCGTCGCTCTTTGTTAGCATCAAAATCTGGTGAGGAGGCAAGCGCTATTATTTCTCCATTGTGTATGTTCATTATCACTAAGCCTCCAGCTTTTGCCCCCATTCTTTTTTGCCATTCTTTTAAAACATTTTCTACTTCCGCTTGCACCGGCAAGTCTAAAGATAAAACAATTTCGTTATTGTTTACTTTAGTAAACTTTTTTACAGCCAATTTATTTTCGAAAGCTTTCTCTACCCCCGAAATCCCCGTAATTATGGCATAATTCACATCGAACTCATTGACCTTGGTATAGCCTACTACGTGGGATGCTAACGTTCCATAGGGATAAAAACGATACTCCCTTTTACCAAAATATATTCCAGGTTGACCTAAATGAAACAGAGCCTTTTCCTGCTTTGGCGATACTAAGCTTTTTAACCAAAAAAATTTCCGACCATCTTTCAATTTTTTTAATAGCTCAACTTCATCCAAGTCAGGAAAAATATTTTTTAAATTCTGAGCAACAAGTGACTTTTTCTGAATTTCTTGAGGTCGAACATATATAGAAACTCCTTCAAGGTTAGTTGCTAAAATATGTCCATTCCTATCCGTAATATTTAGCCTGGAATGTATTTTATCTTCCTGAAAATAACTTTTACTTTTTTGATTTTCCTTGGATGCTAAAAAGGCTATCTTCACGCCGATTAGTGAAAAACCTGTGATCACTAAAAGACCGAATAAAAATAGCCTTCTTTTGGTTCTAGGGTACTCTGTAAAAATTTTTTCACTATTACTACTCATCATTATCAATTCCAGCGAGTCTTTTACCTACTAACTTCGCTGGTACCTTTTTACTGGACTCTCTCCAATACACTTCAGAGAATGAAATGAAATCATCAGGGTTGATTGGGTTTAATCTTAGCTCCAAAAAATAATACTCAAGAAGTTTTCTAAGCCGTTCAGGGCTATTTAAATGTGCCCATTCTGCATTCAAGATTTTAATTTCCTTACTTGCTGAAAGAATTGATTTTTCGAGCTCCTTAACTCTTTCATCAGCAGCTCGACTATCATAATTTATTTTATACGCCCATAGGCCCAAGGCAAAAGTGCTTACCGTCAGTGTTGTAAACAAAAGAAATCTCAACAACTCATATTCCTAACTCAACCTCTGGGAATTGCATTGATTTCAAAATTTTAGAGGGACAATCTGAAACTTTTTTATAGACTCTTAGTTTTGCAGATCTCGCTCTCTTATTTCCATCGATTTCATTAGCTGTGGCAACTATTGGTCTTTTATTTACAGGTATGAGTGATGCACAAGTTTTTGAAGTTGGTGGACTATATCTATTGGTTGAAGAGGTTTTTCCTGACATTATCTTCCCAAAATCCTTAACGATTTTGTCCTCAATGCTATGAAAGGTCACTACAGCAATTATTCCTCCTTTTATAATTATTTTCTCGGCACATGTCAGAGCTCTTGATAAATCCTTTAGTTCATTATTTACAGCAATTCTGATTGCTTGGAAAGTTCTAGTAGCAGGATCCTTATTGAAATTTTTTGGGACTATAGCTCTTATAATCTTTGCTAATTCCACAGTAGTACTTATTTTCTTTTTTTTTCTTTCAGCGACAATTCTATTCGCAATTTTTCGTGCCTTTCTCTCTTGCCCATAAAAAAAGATCAAATCTGCTAAAGTAGCTTCTGAACAGAGATTGATTATTTCGCTAGCAGTTGGACCAGGTTGGTTCCCCATTCTCATATCGAGGGGGCCACTTTCCTTGAATGAAAATCCCCTATGAGGGTTATCCAAATGCATTGACGAAACACCAAGATCTAACACTACCCCACAAATATCATTTCTACTGGTTATATCGTTATTTTTTCCCATATCGGCAAAGCTTTGATTATAAAACTTTACCTTATCTCCATATTCATTTTGTAGGATCTTAAAAAAAGTTTTTGTCGTTGAGTCCTTGTCAATTGCCAAAACCTGGCAAGCGCCGTTCTGGAGCAAAGCTCTGCTATAACCTCCAGCTCCAAATGTACCATCAATCCAACAACCTTCAATTGGTGCTGATAAACTTATAAAATCCTTAAGTAAAACCGGTACATGTTCTTGTAATATCTTACTAACCTCCAAAAAGAATTAATCTTGTAGCTGATCTAGTTTTAAAAAGGGATTTTCACTCTCTGGTAAGTTTTCAAAAGATGAGTTCAAAGCATCTACTTCATTATGGTAGTTTTTTGGTTCCCAAATTTGAAATTTCTCACCCATGCCTGCAAATATGGCTTCATCTTTGATACCAATTTTCTCTTTCAACCGAATAGATAAAACAATTCTTCCAGTTTCATCAAGCTGCATATATGTAGATTGAGTATTAATAAAGCGCTCTAGAATTTCTCTTTCTCTCGAAAATCTCGGAAGTTTACTTATAAGCTTGTCTACTTTAGTTATTGAGCTGATAGTGTAGCCTTCTAAACAATTACCTCTTACACCTCCATAAACAATTACAAAATTTGGGTAGGAACCTCTGCTGAAATCTGGATCACCCTCTTCAAGAACTCGGCGGAAGGCAGCGGGGACTGAGACACGTCCTTTAACATCCACCTTATTTAATGACTCACCTCTAAATCGCCTTATCAATAAAAATCTCCTCAGAAGCCTCATTTAATATTATCTGGATAACCTTTTTATGAAGCTTTTGTTCTTTAGATGCAGACGCGATGCCTGTATAAACCTGCTTATTTTCCTTGGAAATTATCCTCATTTTTTTATATCGCGTCTGCCATCTTATGGGATATCATGGAAATTTATGGAAATCAATGGAAATTTTTTGTGCGGATGATTTGTAAGCCGGATCCTGTAAACACTCTGTGTTCGGTGACCATTCATCTTGACTCATTGTTACCAACAAGTTCTAGCGACCAACCCGGACTCTGTCTGGAAAAACCGAGCTATGCTCACGAGTCCCTATTAGGTCTTGCTCCTGGTGGGGCTTGCCATGCCTTTTTTGTCACCAAAAAAGCGGTGAGCTCTTACCTCACCTTTTCACCCTTACCCAATAATAAGGCGGTATATTTTCTGTGGCGCTTTCCCTCAAGTTACCTTGGCCAGCAATTAACTGGCACCATCTTCCATGGAGTCCGGACTTTCCTCAGCTTTAGGCTGCAGCCACCCAACCATCCGCAAGTCTGCTTTACAGCAAAAAAAGGTCAAATTCAATCAATTTAAGTCCAGTAGTTTCTTAAAACAGAATAATCTTGGAGCTTTAATTCTTTTGATTTACCAGCTTTTAAATTATCTAAATTAAATGGTCCATACCTGTCCCTTATTAACCTCACTACAGTTAGGTTAAAACTAGCTAATATTTTTCTTATTTCTCTATTTTTTCCTTCGGTTAAAACCATTTCAATCCAGGAGTGAGATCGATTACTCTCCAAAAATTTAACCTCTATTGGTTTATAATTTAATCCGTTCAAAGAAACACCTCTTTCTATTTCTATCAAATTTTGACTTGTTAAGTTTCCTTTTATTTTCACTTTGTAAGTTCTTTCAAACTTATTTTTTGGTAATTCAAGGTATCTTTTTAACTCTCCATTGTTGGTCAAAATCATTAAGCCTTCAGAGTTATAATCTAGACGACCAATAATCATCAAATGCTCAAATTTACTTTCAATTAAGTCAAAAATGGTTCTTCTACCAAATGCATCTTTAGAAGTACTTAAGTAACCCTTAGGCTTATAAAGCTGATATAGGACTGTAGATTTTGATTGGCTAACAATTACACCATCTAATTTCAATACATCATCTTTATTGCAGTTCATCCAAGGCTCAATAACGGTCTCTCCATTTACAGTAACCCTTCCATCAAGGATCAACTTCTCGGCCTCTCTCCTTGATGCCAAGCCTGCCTTTGCCAGATACCTAGATATCCTTATCTCACTTTTGATTGACATAATTAAAAATTAAACATAAATCGATAATAACATTCTCATCTTTATACATGTTATGATAAAAGACGAAAATATGGAATTAGCAATTAAAGAAGCAAGAAAGGCTGCTCAAAGAAATGAGATACCTGTAGGGGCAATAATAAAAGACGCATCAGGAAAAATAATCGCAATAGAAAGCAATAAAACGAGAGAATTATGTGATTCCACAGCACATGCAGAAATTAATGCAATTAGGATGGCTTCTCAAGCACGTAGAGACATTTATTTATCGGATTGTACTATGTATGTGACTTTAGAACCTTGTTTGATGTGTATAGGCGCTATACTTAATTCTAGGCTAAAAAAGTTAATCTATGGACTACAATCGCCGAAATATGGCGCTTTTAGTTCAGGTTTATCAACCTATAAAAATACGGAAATACTTATTAGAAATACAGAGATTTATGGTGGATTTTATCAAACAGAGATCTCGCGAATAATGAGAGAGTTTTTTGAAAATAAAAGGAGAGGATTCGATGGACATAGATACTGAAACAGTGTTAAAAATCGCCAGACTTTCTCGAATAAAAATCACTGATACCGAGTCTTCTGACATCCAAAAAGACCTTAACAGAATTGTCGAATTTGTAAAAAAACTTGGTGAAATTGATGTTAAAGGAATTAGCGAATTCAACTTTGGGGAAACTCACTTAGAAGACATGAGACAAGATAGCGTTACAATTAATGACAACACTAATGATGTACTTAAAAATACAAAAAGTAAAAATCAAGATTTCTTCACAGTCCCGAAAATTGTGGAATGAATGAAATGAAACTAACGGAACTTGGCATAAAAGATTTAAGAGAGTTACTGAATAATAAAGAAGTTAGTGCTACAGAGCTAACGAATACTTTCATTCAAAACATAGAAAAGAGCTCCAAACTTAATGCATTCATTGAGAAAACTTTTGACAAAGCGCTAATTCAGGCTGCGGAGGCTGATAAGATCATAGGCACCGAGTCACAAAAATCTTTATGTGGAATACCTCTTGGGATAAAAGACTTGTTTTGCTGTAAGGATGTGAAGACACAGGCCGCCTCAGCTATATTGGATAACTTCATACCACCTTATGAAAGCACAGTAACTCAGAAACTTTGGAACGAACAGGCTATTATGTTGGGTAAGTTGAATATGGATGAGTTTGCAATGGGCTCATCAAATGAAACCTCCACCTATGGACCGGCAATTAACCCTTGGAGATCACCTGAATCTGATGACTTTCTGACACCGGGGGGGTCTTCAGGAGGTTCTTCAGCTGCTGTAGCTGCAAATCTCTGTGCGGGTGCGACAGGTACCGATACTGGCGGGTCGATACGTCAACCGGCGTCATTTACAGGAACAGTAGGATTAAAACCTACTTATGGTAGATGCTCAAGATGGGGAATTATAGCCTTCGCTTCCTCTCTTGATCAAGCTGGCCCAATTACCAAGAACGTTACTGATAACGCAATACTATTGAGAGCTATGTCCGGCTTTGACCCTTTGGACAGTACCTCGGCAAATATAGAGGTTCCAAACTACGAGAAAGAGTTGGGAAAAGATATAAAGGGTCTACGAGTAGGCCTTGCTAAAGAATACAGTTTACAAAAAGATGACTCCGAAGCGCAAAGAAAATTGGAACAAACTATATTTTTATTAGAAAACATGGGAGTGGAAATAGTTGAGGTTTCACTACCACATACTGAATTTGCTTTACCTACTTATTATGTTCTAGCACCGGCTGAAGCATCTTCAAACCTTGCAAGATATGATGGAGTGAGATACGGACATCGAGCTAATCTTGATACGAATGACTCAATTTTAGAGCTTTATGAGAAAACTAGGTCAGAAGGTTTTGGAACAGAGGTGAAAAGAAGAATTTTAATTGGAACATATGTGCTTTCTTCTGGCTATTATGACGCGTACTATAAAAGAGCACAAAAAGTCAGAAACTTAATAAAGAACGATTTTGATAAAGTATTTAAAAACGTTGACTTAATATTAACACCAACAACGCCAACCTCAGCGTTTACTTTGGGATCAAAAGGCACTCAAGACCCTGTAGAAATGTATATGAATGATATATTTACCGTACCAGCCAATCTTGCAGGCATCCCAGCGCTCAGCCTGCCAGTCGGATTAGACGAACAAGGACTTCCGCTAGGGGTGCAACTGATTGGAAACAATTGGCAAGAACCACTGATATTAAAGACTGCATTTAATCTCGAAAATGCATTGGCATTTGAAAGAAACCCTAAAAATTGGTGGGCGTAATGTTCAGGCATATTTTCGTTTTGGGTGCTTTGGTGTTTTTCGGTTGCCAAACGGATCTCTCACGTCAAAATGAAGTGGTAAAAGGAAATACCAACTTAAAGATTAGCGATGGAATATTAGATCTCTCTCAATTTTCTCAAGAACAACAAAAAATTGAAAGAGAAGAAGCTGCTATAGTGCTAGAGGAATTAAAAGCAGGAAGAGTGATTTTAGAAGCTGATGATCAAGAAAAAATAAAAATAACACCTGTAAATTTAGCTTTTTTTGCACGAAGCGTATCTAATGATGTTGGTGAGAAACTTTACTACAGGAGTTTTTTAGGCATTGACACTAACACTGGGTGCAAAAAGTTCTCCAACAAAAATGAAGCTCAAATTTTTTTCCTGCAAAATGGAGGCCCAAAATACGATTTTCATAATATTGATGTTGATGGGGATGGATTTGCTTGTGAGTGGGATCCAGCAATATACAGAAAAATTAAATTCAATAGAGAAACGGAATCGTCAACTAATTAAAATTCTATATGAAATATGCTAGATATTTTACATCATTATATTGGCACAAAAATCCTAAACAGGCTTGAACCGGAAACTTCTCATGCTATAGCCCTATGTTATCTCCGGCTTTTGAACCAGCGTTTTAGCCGAATGAAAAGTGCTACACCTGGTTTAAGAACAAAAATTTGTGGGATGGAATTGGCTTCTCCGATAGGATTAGCCGCAGGCTTTGACAAAAATGCGGATGTCTTTAATGCTACTCTATCATTAGGATTTGGTTTTGTTGAAGTGGGTACAATCACTCCAAACCCACAAAATGGTAATGCTAAACC
>CACIAQ010000048.1 GCA_902584635.1 uncultured Alphaproteobacteria bacterium | reverse complement strand
GGAATGTTATCGAGCATAAGAATGGTTTATGGATTGCAGTAAAAACATCTCATGTTAAGCCAGGTAAAGGTGGCGCTTTTGCTCAGGTAGAATTAAAAAACATTAGAACAAACTCTAAATTAAATGAACGGTTCAGGTCAGCTGATAAAGTTGAAAGAGTAAGACTTGAACAAAAGGACTACCAATTCTTATATAAAAGTGATGAAGACTTTATATTTATGGATAATGAAACCTTCGAACAAATCACCATCAAGGAAGACTCCTTAAACGTCATCACCAATTTTCTAACAGAAGGATTATTAGTTCAAATTGAGTTTTTTGAAAATGAAGCTTTAAACGTTTCATTACCCGAAAAATTGTCCTGTGTTGTAAAAGAAACTGAACCTACAATAAAGGGGCAAACTGCTGCAAACAGCTCTAAACCAGCAATCCTCGATAACGGACTGCGAATTATGGTTCCTCAATTTATTGCTGAAGGGGAAGCAATAATAGTTTCTACTGAAACATGCGATTATCTTGAGAGATCTTAAACATCCCAAAGGCATCTTATGCAAAACAATACTGCCAATTTGAACATAATGATAAAAGCTGCTAGGAAAGCTTCTAAATCACTAATTAGAGATTTTAACGAGATCGAAAAACTTCAGGTTGTATCAAAAAAAGCAGGTGACTTTGTATCAAAAGCTGATCTGAGAGCAGAAAAGATTATCAAAGAGGAATTACTTTCTGCACGACCAAGTTACGGGTGGTGCGCTGAAGAAAGTCAGGATATAGAGGGAGAGGACCCCACTAGGAGATGGATAGTGGATCCATTAGATGGAACAACCAATTTTTTGCATGGCATCCCTCATTGGGCTATATCTATTGCTCTGGAACACAAAAAGGAAATCGTTGCAGGAATCATTTATGATCCTATTAAAGATGAATTGTTTTCAGCACAGAAGGGCGGTGGGTCTTGGTTAAATGAACAGAGATTGCGAGTGTCTAATAGAACTACCTTCCAGGAAATGTTATTTTCTACAGGTATTCCTTTCGGTCAAAATGATAATCTACAAAATTCTCTTTCATCTATCGGTAATCTTATGCCTAGTTGTTCTGGGATAAGAAGAAATGGTGCAGCTGCACTGGATTTAGCATACGTTGCAGCTGGCAGATTTGATGGCTTTTGGGAACAAAACTTATCTCCCTGGGATATGGCAGCAGGAATAATTCTTGTGAAAGAGGCGGGAGGTATTTTAGAAAGTATAGAAACAAATCATTCACCCTTAGAAACCGGAAATATTATTTGCTCAAACAATCAGGAGACAGTCTTTAAAAAGTTTTCTGAAATTATTAGATCTTCAATCCAATAGAGTGAGAGGTTGTCCAAAAACAATTAATTTCTCCTCTTTGAAATCTACTTTAATTTTAATCAAACAGTAATTGTTAAAAATACTGTATATTTCTCCTACAACCTTGCCATTAAAATAAATTTTTTTGTCCCCCTTATTTGCAGGATTGGTTGGAATTTGCCCACAATAAAGCTTATTTTTTAACTTCGCCTTATGTTTCATTCGTGCGGTTACTTCTTGGCCTATATAACAACCTTTTTTGAAGTCCACACCTTTAATTTTCTCAAAGTTCAACTCTAAAATATATGATTTATCAGGGATCAATTCTATCCCTGTTTCCGGGATAAGACTTTTTATTCTATTAGTCTCAAACTCCTCAAACCCTCTAGTCTCATTTGCAAACTCTTCCTTAAAATCATAACACCGCCAGCCCAAAATATTTGCTCTTGGGTCAGCAAAAGAGCAAATTTCTTGCTGCACAGAACTTAAGACAACCTGACATTCTTTATCAAAAATAGTGACATCGGAATTGAGTTTATAAAATTCTAGAAATTTTTTTATTGCTACAGCTCTAGACCGATGTATGTCGATAAAAATTTCCTTATTACCGAAAGAAAAAACAAAAAAATCAAACAAATATTTGCCTTGGGGAGACAAAATAGCAGTGTAAATAATACCCTCTTTCGATACTTTCTCAATGTTGTTCGTAGTTAGTGCTTGTAGAAAATCAATTTTATCCTCTCCTTCTATCACTAAAGTGGCTCTATTTTTGTCAACAAAGAAAAAATCCGCAATACCAGTTTTATTCATCGTTTTTCTTTTCTACTTGTGATTTGAATAAATTAGAATAAAGAGAATTCTGGAGCAACAATTTATTATGCTTACCCTGCCCCACAATTTTTCCATTGTCCAAAACCAATACTTTGTCGCTATCAACTATGGTAGATAATCTATGCGCTATAGTAATTGTAGTTGAACGCTTTGCAAGATTACTAAGGGATTTTTGAATCAACTCCTCTGACTTACTGTCCAAGGCCGAGGTTGGTTCATCTAAAAGAAGAAGGGGGCTAGCCCTGAGGAAGGCGCGAGCTATAGATATTCTTTGGCGTTGCCCCCCTGATAGGGTTGATCCTCTTGGGCCAACGACTGTCTTTAAACCATCTTTTAACTCAGTAGTAAATTCGTCAACATAAGCCATTTTAGCTGCCTCTTTGATTTCCACATCAGAAGCTGTTGGCTTTCCAAATCTAATATTTTCGAGTATCGTTTCGTCAAACACCATCCCATCTTGACGTACAACAGAAATAAGGGAACGCAGATCCTTTAAGCAGAGGTCCTTAATATTAATTCCGTTAAGCTTTATAAGCCCACTATTTGGGTCTATCAACCTTGCAATAAGATTAAACAAAGTTGTTTTTCCGCTACCCGAATAGCCAACAATCGCATTTGATGTGCCCTCTTCAATCTCGAAAGTTATATTTTCAAGAATTTTTTTATCTTCATAAGAAAAATGTACGCTATCAAACTCGATTCCGATTTTATCAAATTTTTTTTCGACGCTAGATAATGTTGGAAAAACTATAGATGATTTCTTCTCAAAAATATCAAATACTCGTTCCAAGCTAGCCATGGCAACCTGAATATTACCTGAGACATTACTCAATCTTCTGAGAGGCTCAAAAATTAATGCCATAGCAGTGAAAAAACTCATGAACTCTCCTAAAGTCTTGGACCCTGATGTGATATCGATAGCGCCAAAAACCATTACAGCTAAAAACCCAATAGCTGCTATGACATCAATCATGGCTGGGATACCCGCCAACCCAGCCTCGAGTCGAAGCCTTACTTTATGCGTAAGCTGAAGGATATCAAAAAATTTGTTGCGTTCACGCACTTCAGCTCGGTTAAGCTTAATATCCGTTATGCCGTGGAATATCTCATCCAACCGTACGTTCGCTTTCGACTCATAGTCCCTATTTTCTCCTGCTCTCGATCTTACTAAGCCTTGTAGAAGCAAAATTGGTAATACTAAAAATGGAATTCCAAGAAAGGCAATTAACGACCATTTCCAATCAATAAAAAAAACGACAGCAAGCAAAGAGATTAATGAAAATCCGTCTCTTCCTACTGTCATAAATGCTTCACCAACGGACTCAGATAAAGCTTTGCTATCAGCTCTTACCCTATCCATAAGAATACCTGGTGAGTTTTTTTGATGGAACCCAACATCCATATTTATAAGGTGTGCTACCATTCGATCCTGAATAACTTTAATAATTTTCTGGCAAACATTTACTGTCAAAAGTCTATGGACAAATCCTGCGATGGCTCTCATTGAAAAAATGGAAAAAATTACAACGGCTACAAATAAAATGCTCGATGTGTCTTTAGAAACCAAAACATTATCAAATAAAAATTTAATAGAATAAGAAAGCAGGCCCAACATCGAGCCTTCTATTGACATAAAAAACAATGCGATAAATAGAAGAGCGAAATGCTCTCTTACATACAAACGCCAGAACCATTTAAAAAGAGGTTTTTTATCATCTTCAATATTCATATTATTTATTTTATCTGGGAATTTTAAACCAATGAGAATTTTTTCTAAAATCACGGTATCTTTGCGTCATCTCTTCTCTATTATAGCATTCCTCTACCCAATCCAAAAAGTTAATCCTGTCTTTTTTGAAAGCATGTCTATATTCCATAAGCATAAAATCTAAAATTCCTGCAGTCCAACCGCCCAGGTGTAAAAACTTAAAGGAAAGTTGCTTTTGAGCAATTTCCACTGGTGTATTTAGAACCATTAAGAAATAAAGAGCTGAGCCTAAACCAGCTCGATCAGAGCCTGACTTACAGTGCATCAAAAAAGGTTTTTTGATGGTTTTAAAAACTTCATTTATTTCAAAAATTTTTTCTTTTTCAGGCAATTTTGATGAGTATAATTTTATGTTGATCAGCTTAATCCCGATCTCCTTGCATATATTTTTCTCAATAAAAAAAGCTCCTTGGTTAGACTCGCCTCTAAAATTTATTATACATTGAATTCCTTTTTCTTTTTGCCATTCCAATATCCGCTTTTCAGAGGGCTGATTAGATCTGAACACTCCAGGTGCTATCTGAAAATTATTATGATAAAGGATTCTAAGAAACTCATGGTCTATCCAGAAAGCATGTTTTTCAGCAGATTTTTTATCTGACGAAGAGAAAGTTTTTTCTATATCACTTCTCCAGTTTTCATCAAACTTTTCAAACTTTTGCTTCAAGTTAAACAATATGTTCATCCTTTTCCGCGATTAGTATTACATCACTTCCAAACCAGCAAGACTTTTTGATTGCAAATAGCTATAACTTTTGTTTATAGGTTACATTAGCAACCCAAATTTTGTGGAATAAAAATGAAAGTTTCTAACGGACGCATACACAGAGCTCTTCCCGGACCATCCATAATACCAGACAAGGTACTTCAAGCTATGCAACGACCTGCTCCCAACATTTATGGAGGCGAGCTCGAAGAGATTACTATGAGCATATTATCTGATATTTCTAAATTAGCTGGTAGCAAAGGCAGAGTGGCGTTGTATATATCAAATGGTCACGGAGTTTGGGAAGCGGCCTTAGCCAATCTCTTTAATGAATACGACAAAATCCTAACTATTTCAAATGGTGTTTTTGGTAAGCACTGGGGTGGTATTGCTTCAAAGCTTGGAATAGGGGTGGTTCATTTAGAATACGGAATGGACAGGGCTTTTGAATTCAATGACCTCGAAAAAGTTCTTTCCGAGGATAAAGATAAAAAGATCAAAGGTATTTTGGTTGTTCAAACAGACACTGCTTCTTCTATGCTTTTAAAAATAGAAGAAATAAGTAAATTAAAAAAAAGCTTGAATCATCCAGCGTTGTTATTGGTCGACAGCATTGCATGTTTTGGATGTGATGATATGAAAATGGACGAGTGGGGGGTTGATCTACTTTTAACAGCATCACAAAAAGGTTTAATGACACCGCCTGGCTTGGGATACCTAGTAATTGGAGAAAGAGCTGAGACCCAAGCAAAAAAAGTTACAAAAAAATCAGCTTACTGGGATTGGGGCCCTCGACTTGATCCAACAAATTTTTATGAAATTTATTTTGGAACTGCACCAACACATTTACTATTTGCTCAAAAGGCGGCACTAGAGATTATGAACAAAGAAGGTAAAGCTAATATAATTAAAAGACATGAAATACTAGCTAATACTGTCTGGAAAGCAATTGATATATGGAGTCAAGAGGGAGTATTGAGATTTAATGTTACTAATAAGGAAAATAGATCTCACGCGGTAACCACACTTGTTGCAAAAAACTATGATCTTCTCCCATTTAAAAATTGGGTGGAGAAAAATACTGGGGTTGAATTGGGGCTTGGATTAGGGTTTGAAGGGCCAGAGTACTTTGATGGAAATTCTGCGTTCAGAATTGCACATATGGGCCACCTTAATCCTCATATGATTCTTGGGGTTTTAGCTTCATTAGAAATGGGTCTTGTAGCAGCTAAAATACCATTTAAAAAGGGTGGCCTAGATAATGCTATTGACTACTTGGCAAACTCTATTAATAATAAGATTTAAAGCTTCTTAATTATCCTTTTCATCGCATCATCTAAGACTGTTAAATGGTTATTTGTACCTGCGGTAATTCTTATAAACGAATTGAGTGGTTTAACACTTGGCATGCGGACAAAAATCCTTTCTTGGATTAAACAGTTCATTAACTTTGCGGCAAATTTTCCGTCACCACCACTATTTATCGGCAAAAAGTTTGTTCTTGACACCAATGAGTTAAACCCAAATTTCTTAAAGATCGAGGCTATATCTTTTTTTGATTTGTCAACTTTTTTCAAAACAGCCTGTAAATACGCCTGATCTTCCAATGCTATTTTGGCCGCGATTTGACCAAGTTTGTTTACTCCAAAGTGATTTCTTACTTTATTAAAAGCCTCAACCAATTTCTTGTTTCCAATTCCATAGCCAATCCTTAACCCAGCCAAGCCATAGGCCTTAGAAAAAGTTCTAAATCTAATTACGTTTTCTTTTTCGATGTCAATCGGAGCTAATTCATTGATATCTACGAAGTCTGAGTATGCTTCGTCCAGACATAGTATTGTTTTGTCAGGTATATTTTCTATGAAATCAAATATTCTGTCTTTGGAGTGAAAAGTTCCCATTGGATTATCTGGATTAGATAAATATAAAATTTTTGCTTTGCTTTTCTTTGTAGCACTTAGCAATGCATCAAGATCCTCATAATTGTTTTTGTAAGGAACAAGAGACATATTACCTCCAAAGCCATCCACATGATATTTAAAAGTTGGGTAGGAACCAAGGGAAGAAACAACGTTATCGCCTGGTTCTATAAAAAGCCTCACTAGATTTCCCAAAAGTCCATCAATTCCCTCTCCTATTGTAAAGTTGTCTCTGGGCAGCTTATAGAATTCTGATAAGGTCTGTAAAAGATCAAAACTCTCAGGATCTCCATATTGCCAGACCTGTTCAGCTTGCGCTTTTATCACATTCATAACCCTTTTAGATGGACCGAACACACTTTCATTAGCGCCCATCCTAGCATCAAACTTGAATTTATTTTCTCTCTCCTGACTTTCTGGTCCTACGAAAGGTACCGATACAGGTAAGTCATTAGCTATCTTAGTAAACTTAGGCTTCAATTGTTTATTTTCTCCAATCCCTCTAACAAAGATTTCTGTTTGTTTAATTTTGACTTAAGATCTTCATAATCAGTCTCAAACTTTTCTATAACAGTTTTTGGAGCTTTATCTCTGAAGCTTTTATTGTTTAGTTTTTCCGATAATTTTATAGCTTCACTCTCTAACTTTTTAAGTGTTAGATTCACTCTCTCTTTTTCAAGCTCTAAATTGAAATCTGATTGAACAGACACAAAGGCCTCTACTTTCCCTCCTGAAATTCCTAGAGCATTCTCAGGTTTGCTTAGAACTTGCTTGATTTCTAATAGCCTGGCTAACTTGCAAATAATTTTTTCATTCTCCTTGATATAACTATATTGGTTGGCTTCCAGATCAACCACGAATAAATCAGTTTTTCCACCTGAAAGTAAGTTAAAATCGGACTTGGTAGACCTTATATCCTCAATAAAAGATATAACATTTTCTATTTTATTAACCTCATTTTTGTCTATAGAATTAACACCTAATGTAGGCCATTTACTGTTAGATAAGAGTCCTTTATCCTTGCTAAAATGCTCCCAAAGCTCCTCAGTCACAAAGGGCATTATAGGGTGAAGCATCTTTAAGCAGGCTACAAAAGCCCAGGACAATGTTTTTCGCGTTTCTTGAACAGTTTTTTCATTTTCATTATTTAACAGAGACTTGGAGAACTCAATGTACCAATCACAGAAAACACCCCAAGTGTGATTGTAAAGATTGTTAGCGATATCGTTAAACCGAAACCTTTCATAACTTTGATTAACTGAACCCAAAATATCCTGAGTTTTAGCTATTATCCATTTATTTGGTGGTGCTTCAACTTTTGAAATATCAAACTCATCATCAAAATGACACTCATTCATTTCCAAGTATTTTGCTGCATTCCAAATCTTTGTTACGAAATTCCTATATCCCTCAATTCTTGATTCAGATAATTTTAAATCTCGTCCTGTGACTGCCATAGCTGTTAACGTAAACCGGAGAGGATCAGCTCCATATTTATCAATTAGGTCCAGCGGATCAAGCACATTACCAAGAGACTTAGACATTTTTTTTCCATGCTCGTCTCTTACCAAAGCATGAACATACACTTTTTTGAAAGGAATTTTTCCTACGGTTGCAAGTTGCATCATTATCATTCTAGCAACCCAGAAAAAAATAATATCGAAACCTGTTACCAGAACACTTGTAGGGTAGTATCTGTCCATAAAGCTTTTTTCATAGGGCCATCCAAGCGTTCCAATAGGCCAAATGCCCGAAGAAAACCAAGTATCAAGTACATCTGGATCTTGACATATATTGCTATGTCCAGCCAATTTTTTAGCTTCTTCAATACTTTCTGCGCAATATTCATTTCCTTCATCATCATACCACACGGGTATCTGGTGTCCCCACCATAACTGTCTTGAAATACACCAAGGCTCAATATTTTCGAGCCAGTTGAAATAAACTTTTTTATCTCTTTCTGGGATGATCTCTATCTCATTCTTCTTAACAACATCAATAGCTTCTTTAACAATTTTCTTCGAGTCAACAAACCACTGGGTGGTTAAAAAAGGCTCAACTACGACTTTTGATCTATCACCATGTGGGACAAAATGTACGTCTTCCCTCTCTGCTTCAAGAAAACCTTCTTCTTTTAGTAATTGTAAAATTTTCTTTCTTGCTTCAAATCTTTCAAGTCCATTTAATTGGTAAATATCTATAGACGGCTTAATTTCATTCGCAAAATCTTCATTATTTGTGATTTGAATATTTGCACTTGTGTCAAAAACATTAATCACTCTCAAACTATGCCTCGTACCCACCTCCCAATCATTAAAGTCATGGGCAGGAGTGATCTTCACAGCACCCGTGCCTTTCGCAGGATCCGCATAATGATCTGCTATCACTGGGATCTTTCTTCCAACCAATGGTAATATTACTGATTTCCCAATCAAATCCCTGTATCGCTCATCACCGGGGTTAACAATCACAGCAGTATCACCAAGTAGTGTCTCTGGTCTTGTAGTTGAAATAACTACATGATCCATAGGGATCCTTTTTAAAACTACTCCATTCTCATCGGTTTCGACTCCAAAATTGAATGTACCTTCCTCTAAAAAATATTTTAATTCCCAGATTTTCCCTCGAACTTCTATTTGCTCAACTTCAAGATCTGAAATGGCACTTTGAAACTTTGGATCCCAATTTACCAATTTTTTACCCTTATAAACCAATCCTTTATTATAGAAATCAACAAACACTTTAATAACAGCCTTATGAAAATCAGGGTCCATGGTAAATCTATTTCTACTCCAATCACAGGAAGCCCCTAACCTTTTCAATTGATCAATAATTGTATTTCCAGATTTTTCTTTCCAACTCCAAACCTCTTCTAGAAAACTTTCACGGCCCATTTCTTGTCTATTTTTACCATTTTTCTCTAATTCTCTCTCGACTACCATTTGGGTCGCAATTCCTGCATGATCTTGACCAGGTTGCCATAAAACATCATAACCATTCATTCTATGAAATCTCACCAATATATCCTGTATCGTATTATTGAAGGCATGTCCGATATGTAAGCTACCTGTCACGTTAGGCGGGGGGATCATTATTGAAAATGGTGGCTTCCCCTTCTCACTTACCTTACCAGACCTAAAAGCCCCAGCATTACTCCAACGATCATTTATTTTTTTTTCAGCCTCATAAGAGACGAATTTATTAGCAAGACCCATCTTATTTATATCCCTCTAGATAGTGAACTCTGCTAAACCTGCTAGCTTTACACGTGTATTTGTATCTTTCTTCAAGAGGTTCCTTAAATATTATGATTTGATCGTTAAAAATTTTAAATAACATTACGGGTAAAACTGCTTTCTAGTAATCTAAGGAGAACCGATTTTGTTTTTTTTTAGCTCTTTTATTATTTCTGCCTTTGTATTTTTACTATTTAAGCCCAAGTTATTTTTTTTAGACAAAGAAAGAAGCTCCATTTTTGTTAACAAATCAATGCTTGCGCCAATCTTCGTCTGATTTACAGCTTTAGCTTTCTCTGACTTCGGCTTAGGAGGCTTTTCCATAAACTGTAAATTCCTTAATTCACTTCTTACAATATTTTTAACAAGCTCCTCGAGCTCTTCATGATTTAAATTGACTAATGCAGAATGATTTTTTTTACCTGGGTTTATCAAATTCTCTCTTTTTAGTTTTATTGTTTTATACTTTTTCACTTTAAAAAGCGTTTCCTTTTCCTCTGAAACAACCGTTTTTATATCGCCAAGGATTTCTTTCAGGTCAACTAGACTATTTTCTTTTTTCTCTTTTTTTGCAGTCTTTTTTTCAGCCATTAGATATTCCTCATAGCAGCTAAGATGTATTAGCGTAGCTGGAGACCTGTCCTAAGAGTACCTATCTCTGCTAACAAGTCAAATTTTGCAATTAATATATCTGTTGTTGTAGTGACTAACTCAACTTCAGAATTTAAGAAATTTTGATAGGCTTGATCGGTATCTAAAGATGTCTTTCCTCCAAGTTTCCATTCTTCAAAGACACTCTCATACAATTCACTCAAAGCATCAGTTTCTCCTTGCTTTGCGATTTCTGAAGAGCTTAAAGCATCTAAATCTAACCACTTTGTTGTGACATTTTGTTTCAACAGTTTTTTTCGCAATTCTATATCGATCGCTTTAGCCAGTAACTTATTTGACGCAATTTTAACTTGAGCCTTTTTTTGACCCCCACTATAGAGCGTAAGGTTAGATGTTAAGGAAATTGTTCCTGAACTAAAATTGTTTCCTGAACTCTGACTATCACCATATGACAATGCTCCAGAAATACTAAGATTTGGCATTCTGGATTTTTCTGTGGAATTCAATTCTTCTTTAAGCGCTTGCTCCTCTAGCTTTAAAATTTTTAAAGCAATATCATTCTCTAGACCAACTGTTATACTATCTGCTAATATAAAGGGCTCTTTTGTTGTCATCTTAGGCAGCAAAGGACTTGTCGAGGCTTTACCAACCAAAGTTTTGTACCTTTCTCTAAACTTTTTAACGTTTGCCTTGCCTACTTTTAGTAGTGCTTCAGCACCAGAAATTGAAGCTTTAGCCCTTAACAGGTCTGATCTAGTAGCCTCGCCCAAATCAAACCTATTTTTTACCGAAAAAAACTGCTGCTTTCTTATCTCTAGACTATTTTCGTAAAGCTCCACAATTTTAATTGCCTTAAATAGTTCTAAATGCACCTTGACAACATTGAGTATCACATCATTTTCAAATTTCTTAAATGAAAGGATCGCGGCATTATTTAAAAGTAAAGCAGACATCCTTCTAGCATTTAGTGAACCAAAATCAAATAACATATATGAGGAATTCAATGAGATGCTATAGCTATCTGCGTCTCGGTTAGAGTCAAAATTTGAAGAGCGAATTCCAGTACCAGTGATTGACAAGTTTGGTAACGTTGTTCCATTTTGTATTAAATAATTCTGATAACTATTTTCAAGCAATACCCGTTGGCTCTTTAATCCCTCGTTATTTTCAAGAGCCATTTGAACAGATTGTTCAATACTCTGCGTAAAAGCAGTTTTGTAGTAACATAAAAAAACCAAAATAAATAATATAAAAGTTTTTGTATTCATTATATATTGGGCTCCATTCACAATCTAAACTCTATTTCTTTTTTAAACTCATCTAATAGAACACAATTTGCCTCAAAAAAATTATCCCATTGTACTCCTGTGTTGGTTTTAATGCCCAGCCTACATTGACCTAAATTTTTTTCTTTAAATATCGCTATAATTCTTCCACCCAGTTTAAGCTGATACAAAATTTCTGCATTTATGTACTCAACAGCTCCCTCAATGAAAATTACATCATATGGACCTTCTTTTTCTGCCCCATCTTTAATATTACCTTCTTTAACTAAAATGTTATCGTATCCGTTTTCAATTAACCTAGTTTGAGCTTCATACGCAAGATCGCTTTTCTCTATGGCAACAACAAAATTAGCTAGCGATGACATAAGAGCGCAACTATAACCGAACCCTGTAGCCAAGCTGAGAACATTATCCTCCGATTTGATATTTAACAACTGTAGCATTTTGGCTAGTAACCAAGGGCTGATTGATGTTCTACCACTTTGTATTAGTAACTCCGTTTCACTGTAAGAGAGGCTGGCAAGATGCCCCGGTAAAAACTTATCTCGCTGAACACTTTCCAGAGCTAATAAAAGTTTTTGGTTCGTTACATTTGCTGGCCGGATTAAGTTATCCACCATATTTTTTCGTGCTTTTTTATAATCAAACATTTTATGAACTCAACGAGTTATTGGGCATGCAATACTAACCAGAAAAGATTTACATAATATTATATGTTCTTGCAATGAATTAAATTATTTTATATTTCTATTCTTTAACAATTGGGCGACGTGGCGGAGTGGTTACGCAG
>CACIAQ010000047.1 GCA_902584635.1 uncultured Alphaproteobacteria bacterium | reverse complement strand
AAAAACCAGTAAAATTAATCTTCACTAGAGAGGATGATATGGCATTTGCTCATCCACGAACACCTTCAGTACAGAGTTTAAAGAGTGTTTTAAGAGAGGATAAGTGTATTGGAATCATGCAGAGTATTGCTTGCGCTAACATGCAGCTCGAAGTGAACCCTTTCTTTGCTGATATGTTGCATTTACCGTTAGTTGATGGAAAGGTTTTAGAAACCGATGATGAAGTGAAACATGAAACTTACACTCTTACTGGCGCTGATAATTGGTATGATATAGAGAACCAGTCAGTTTTTCATCACCGTCAAACGTCAATTGAAAAAACGATACCTTGTAGGGCTGTGAGAAGTGTATCAAATAATTATACAATTTTTGCTCTTGAGTCTTTTATAGATGAAGTTGCATATGAAATGAATGAAGATCCTCTTACGTTACGATTATTAAATTTAAGAGGGAAAGGCGTGAATAAAGGAGCAAAGAAATCAGATCCTTTGCCCACATCGTTTGGAGGTGGAAAAAGACTTGCAAACGTTCTAAAGATCGCTAGCGGTTTAGCAAACTACGGAAGAAGCGATCTGCCTGAGGGTACGTCATTAGGTATTGCAGCGTCAGGCGCAGAAACAAGATATAACCCGTCTTTTGTAGCATGCATAGCACAGGTAGCAGTAGATAAAAACTCAGCCGCAATAGATGTACAAAAGCTAATTTGTGCGATCGATGCGGGTATTGTAATTAATCCTGATGGGGTGAAAGCACAAGTGGAAGGAAGCTTGATGTGGGGTTTATCAGCTGCTTTGCTAGAAAAGATGACGCTAGATAATGGGCATGTGGCAGAAAGAAACTTTGATACCTACAAATGGCAAAACATAACTAAAATACCAGAGATAGAAATTCACATTGTAGAAAATGGAATTCACCCAAGTGGGGTTGGAGAACCGGCCACATGTGTAGTAGCACCTGCAATAGGCAACGCAATATTTAATGCTACAGGAGTTAGGTTAAGAACGCTTCCCTTTTCACGCGAAAAACTTTTTGAAGGTTTAGATAAAAAAACTTAATTATATTGATTTATAAATTCAATAAATATTGGTCTAATGTGCGATCTCCACGCACGCCCACTAAAAATACCATAATGACCAGCTTTTTTCTGTAGATGATACTTTTTCATGTTCTTTGGTAAATTTTTTAATAAGCTTAAAGCTGCTTTACACTGTCCTGGAGCAGAGATATCGTCGTTTGCTCCCTCAATAACAAATGTAGGAATTCTGTTAATTTTTCCGAAATCGACATTTTTTCCATCTAAAGTAAATTTATTTTTTGCAATTTCCCGATTTTTGAAAATTCTTTCAACTGTAGAAAGGTAAAATTCAGCAGTCATATCCATTACTGCCAAGTATTCATCATAAAACTTATTATGCCTATCATGCTCAAAAGCTTTGCCTGCAGCTTCTCTTTCTATTTGATCCAAAAATGCTTTATTGTGAGTTTCTTGATTCATTGCCATAAATGACGCCAGTTGAATTGCTCCAGGATAAACCTCTCTCCCAACCCCTTTATATTTCAATCCTACCGGCATAGTTACAGTTGTTTCAAGAGTATCCATAGAAGCCCTATGTCCAAAATCTGTTACATCTGTTGGGTTGGCATCTGGGTCAACTGGCCCTCCAATTAACGTTAAAGACGCCGGGTTCGCTTTTGGAGAATTTGAAGATGTATATGCTGCTGCAGCTAAAGCTAATGGTACTGGCTGACAAACGGCTATTACATTGAGTTTTGGTGAGAGATCTTTGTAAAAATCTATTAAATATTTAGTAAAATCTTCGATATCGAATTTTCCTTCAGAATATGGGACATCTCTAGCATTTTTCCAGTCAGTTATGTAAACGTCACAATTGGGAAGCAACGAAATAACCGTATTTCTCGTCAATGTAGCATAGTGACCAGACATTGGTGCAATGATCAAAACCTTTCTTAACACCTTTTTAGGACTTGTGCTTTGAAACTTTATCAAGTCGCAAAAAGGAAATGACTTAATTGTTTCTAAACTAACGAGATACTCGATACCATCCGATACCACCGAATCAATACCCCAGTCCGGTTTTGAAGTTATTCGAGATAAACTGTGTTCTGTAACTTTGCCCCATGCTGACAAGGTAGATGGTATTGGAGAAGGTAAAAGCCCAAAAGCGGGATTATCCCAGAAAGTTTTTGCTGTGGACGCAAACCACTGATTATAATGCCTTATATTTTCAAAATAGTCGTAAGTGGGTATCAGCACAATTTTTACTAGCTTTTTGTAATTATAAATGTATATCTACTCTATTATTAATAATAGCAGTCAAAGTGCAAAGAGAAAACAATAATCTAGAAGATGACGTTGCGGTAGGTTCAAGTAGATATAAGGAACTATTTGATAATTTCGATAAGCTTGACTCCCTAACAAAGCGCCTAGTAATGGCACTTTCCACAAAAAGCCCCGACCCAACTGTGAAAACACAACCATCGCAGGAATTATATTACAAAGCATCAGCTAAATACTTTTCAGAAATTTTAGCTAACCCGTCTAAACTTATTGAAAATCAGGTAAAGTATTATAGGTCAACCTTAGAAAATTGGACAAGTATTCAAAATGAGATACTAAGTAAATCTACGAACGACAACAAAAAGGCATCAAATAATACTGATCAAGGGTGGGATGAGAACTTATATTTCAAATTGATTAAACAACATTATACTATATCGTCTAATATTATTGAAGAAACAATTGATGATTTAGATGGTTTAAGTAAATCTGATAAAAAACAAATTAGTTTTTTTACTAAACAGATGATTGAGTTTTTTTCTCCCTCAAATTTTCTTGGAACAAACCCCGAAGCTTTAACACAGGCTTTGGAAACTAACGGAAAGTCTTTGGTAGACGGTCTTGAAAATCTTGTAACCGATGTAGAAAACAGCACTGGTGATCTAACCGTATCTCTGACAGATACACAGGCATTTGAAGTAGGAGAGAATCTGGCTATTACTGAAGGCCGGGTTATTTTCAGAAATGATCTGTTTGAGTTAATACACTATAAACCTTCAACGGAGACGGTTTCAAAGACCCCCCTACTAATCGTTCCTCCTTGGATCAACAAGTTTTATAATTTAGACCTTCAACCTAAAAATAGTTTTGTTAAATTTGCAGTAGAGCAAGGCATATCAACTTTTATTATCTCTTGGGTAAATCCTGGTAAGGAGCATACTGAGGTTGATTTCACAGATTATATCGTAGAAGGTTTTTTTGAGTCCTCAAAAGTAGTTAGAGCTATTACAGAACAAGAAAAAATAAATTGCATAGGGTACTGCATTGGAGGAACACTTTTAGCTACGGCCTTATCTTATCTTTGCAAAAAGAATGAAAACTTCGTAAATTCGGCAACTTTTTTTACTACGTTAACTGATTTTGAAGACCCCGGAGATTTGTCATTATTTATTACAGATGAATATTTAGATGAGATAAACCGACAAATAGAAAAGGTCGGGTATATGGAAGGGTCCTTCCTTGCCCAAACTTTCAGTTTTTTACGATCGAATGATTTAGTTTATGGGCCCGCTGTTCGTTCATATTTAATGGGGAAAAAGCCCCCTCGTTTTGATTTGCTCTATTGGAACGGAGATTCTACCAATTTACCTGGAAAAATGGCATTGGAATATTTGAATAAGTTTTATAAAGAGAATCAACTTTCTAAAGGCAAATTGACATTAATGGGAGAGAGGCTTTCACTAAAGTATATTGACATACCTATTTTCGTTGTAGCGACACACACTGATCATATTGCCCCTTGGAGATCATCCTTTTATGGTTTAAACAAGTCTTCAGGTAATAAAAGGTTTGTGTTAGCCGGAAGTGGACATATTGCGGGTATAATTAACCCAGCATACAGCAAGAAATATGGGTATTGGACAAACTCGAAACCATTTTCAGTTCCAGACGATTGGTTTAAGACTGCAGATCGTCATGAGGGATCTTGGTGGCCATATTGGTCTACCTGGATCAAAGCTAGATCTAGTTCCCATGAAAAGGCGTATGTGCCTGGTTCCCATGAAGACTATCCCTCTTTAGGGCTTGCGCCTGGTAAATACGTTATGAAAAATTATAAGTAATTCTGCGTTTGCAAAAAAGTTATTGACATTTTATGCAAATGCAGCATAAAGTAAAATTATCCATACAAAAAAAGGAGCAGAAAATGTTTAATTTCGAAGATTACAGTAAGAATTTTGAGAAAATGATGTCGCAAAGTCCGATAAAAATTGATGAAGCAATGAAATCGGTAATGGATTATAATTCAAAGTTCGGAAAAATAGCTTTAGACACAGTTAAAAAGAATACCGAATTGTCACAGGCTTGGGCAAAGGAAAGTTTATCTGCCTTGGATCCCTTTGTGAAAAGTACTGAAAAGCCGGAAGATTTTATGAAGATTGCGACAGATTACATGAGTTCACAAAATCAAAGTACGCCGAAGCATATAGCAGAATTTGCTGAGGTAGCTAAAAAGGCTCAGCTAGAAACAATAGATTTGATGATGAAAGCTGGAAAAGATGCGCAAGAAGAACTTTCCAGCGTGACAAAGAAGGCTACTTCATCAAAGGACTAAGCTTCAACCAAAAAATTTCCTCCTAAAATGGTCGCTAAGCGGCCATTTTTTATATCTTATCATTATAACAGCTAGTTGATATACTTAGGCATTATGGATAATGATTCAGATACAATAATCATCAATAAGTATAGCAGCAGACGCTTATACAATACCAATTCTAGCGAATATGTGACATTAGATGATCTCTGTAGGCTTATAAACGAAGGAAAAAATTTTAAGATCATAGATAAGGACTCTGGAAAAGATATCACCAATCAATATTTGCTACAGATAATATCAGACCTCGAAAATAAGGAAGGTAATGTATTTCCTCAAGATGTATTAAAAGAGATAATACTAAGTTATAACAATACAGCCCAAAAATTCATGCCTGAGATATTATCAAAAACATTTGAAGTATTTCACCAGCAACAACAGAGTTTTTTAAAAGCATTCAACTCACCAGCAAAAGAGAACAAGTCTAACGAAAGCAGTGCAGTTTTTTTTGAAGAGTGGCAAAAAAGTCAGACTGAAATAATGGAAAAGATGATGCAGCCTTGGCTTAAAAATACCCTTTTTAATGAAAAGACATCTGAAGAGCCGTCTAACTCCAATGTTTCAAAAGATAATAATAATGAGGAACAAATAGATTCCTTAAGGCAACAAATTGAAGAATTAAGAAATATAATTACAAAGAAGAGCCCGTAACCTTTATCTATATACTCTGTACAACCCTCCCTTTTTTTCATCAGAAATAATAAGAATACTGCCGTCATTAAGTTGTTCAATGTCCCTAATTCTACCAAATCGTTTTTTAAATAACACTAGCTCTTTTTGGGGTAACTCGTTTTCTAATTTAACTAAATACAGGCTTTTAAACTTTAATGAAGACACTAGCAAGTGCCCCTTAAATTCAGGAAACATATTTTTATCATAAAATATCATGCCTGATGGTGCAATTGAAGGCACCCAATACCATATGGGATCCTCAAAACCCTTTAATGAAGTTATCCCCTGCCCGATCTTTCCGCCCCAATATTCTTCGCCATAAGTCACGATGGGCCAACCGTAGTTTTTCCCTAGTTTCAATATATTGATTTCATCTCCACCTTTTGGCCCATGCTCATTAACCCAAATTTCATTGGTCTTACTATTTATTGCCATTCCTTGAGGATTTCTATGCCCTTTTGTATACACTTCCGCGGGCCAGCTATTGTAGGCCTTTCTTCCCTCGGTAGAACCGTCATATTTATTTACCCTGATGACTGAGCCGGAATGAGAGTTTGCATCTTGGGCTTCGTATCTATTCCCTCTATCTCCAATAGACATAAAAATTTCGTCATTTAGAATAGCGAGCCTGCAACCGAAATGAACTCCTGACTCCGAAACATTATTAGATTTAAATAGTATTTTTTTTGAGATGAGTTTATCTTCTTTTAAAGTCCCAGCCATCAACGTGGTAGAGGAGCCTCCATCATCCTTAGATGAGTAGCAAATGTAAACATTTCTCTCAGACTCCGGCACTTTATCAACGAGTACGTCTAAAAGGCCACCTTGTCTAACATTAAAAACCTCTGGTAAGTTACTGATTTTTATTCTTGAACCATTTTCTATGTTAACTTTAAATAGATCTCCACCTCTTTCAGTTATTAAAACTTCGTAATTATCAAAAACGGAAATCCCCCAAGGATGAGAGAAAGCTTTTCCAACTTTTTTAACTTTGTAATCTTGTGTGAATGACGGAGCTGAAAGAGCAAATAATGATACCGTCAGCAAGAAAATCATCAATGAGTTCAACAGCGTTTTGTTTAGAAATTTCATACTTATTTATTTCTCAAGCAGTATTTTCAATAAGATCATGCAGATACATATCTATGTTAACCTTTGCGTTAACAATTTTATCAAAGTCAACTTTTTCAATAGTAGCCATTGGTTTTGCAATGATCACATCTGAAAAACCATCTTTTAAAGAAAGAACGGCATACACTCCTAGCTCCGTAGCCAGAACTCTGTCCACTGCAGACGGATTCCCTCCTCTCTGCATATGACCCAATGTCGTAATCCTTAAGTCAAAATTTCCCTTTTCTTTTAATGCACTAGCCAATGAAGCTCCTCCTTTGGAAAATCCACCCTCAGCTAGTATAATAATACACCCTTTTTTGCCCTTATTTAGTTGATGTTTAATTTTCTGAGCAAGCTTTGCAATATTAGTTTTAACCTCTGGAATTATTGTAACTTCTGCTCCAGCACCAATTCCAGCCAGTATCCCAAGCCATCCACAATTTCTACCCATAACCTCGACTATATGTGTAACATTAGCAGTAGTAGCGGTATCTCTTATTTTATCTATTGCTGTTAATGCCGTATTTATTGCTGTGTCAAATCCAATCGTAGAACCCACTAAAGCCATATCTTTATCAATTGTGGCAGGAACCACAACGCAACTTGTTTTAGAAATTTTCGATAAAGCAATTGCTCCCTTCATAGATCCTTCCCCTCCAATGATTACTAATCCATCAACTTTATGAGAACGGAGATTATTTTCAGCAATCATTCGGTACTTTTTATTTACAAATCGAGATGATCGAGAGGTATGCAGAATACTACCTCCTCTCTGAATAATATTTCCAACTAGTCTTCTATCAAATACCACGAAATCATTATCAATTAACCCTTCATAGCCATTTCTAAAACCGATTACATCAATTTTGTTATTAAGAGATGTCCTTACTATCGCACGGATGGCTGCATTCATTCCAGGAGCATCTCCTCCACTAGTTAGCACAGCTATTTTTTTCATTTTAAAGCACCAAACAAGAAAATAATAACTCCATCCTATATTATATTTTTAAATTTATATTTCCAGTTACTGCCACAAAATAGATTGTTAGAGATATAGTTTGAAATTACTTCAAATAATATAAAAACTTACCTTGGATCTCAAGCATATTGTTCAATAGTTTTTCAGCTTGATAAGAGTCAGTTACGACAGGATCAGCAAGTAAAGCTAAGTATGCTGAGTGTTTTGAGGCATTAAGAACGGCGTCCGTGGTCATTTGAATAACACCCGATTGTGAATTTAATAAAGATCCAAAAGCAGCAGGATAATTTTTAAAAGAAATTCCAGATATACCGGATTTATTTATAATTCCCGGAACCTCTACAACAATATCTCTAGGCAGCCATTCTATATATCCATTATTGGGTATATTAATCGCCGGTTCTTCATATGCTGAGTCATTCAAGATGCCCTCAATAATAGGTACGACCCTCTCATGAGCATCAAGGTTCTTAAGGTCAAAATAATGATCATAAGAGGTTTTGTTATCATAAAACGTTAAACACTTTTCTTTATAATTATCATAAAAATCCAAAATAGCGTGATGATCAGCAACGCTGTACGCCCATTGTATATATTCTCCTAAATGGCTATCTGTTGTTATTGGAAGATATCCATAGGTTTTAAATAGCTTGCGAAATACACCTCTTTCTGCACCTGGTTTTGAAGGTTTAGCATCATGTTTATTTACTAAATCTGAAAAATAAGTATCAAAGTTTTGCTTAATTATAGGATAACCGTCTTTCCCAGTATTTATATAATGGGCTTCTAATAAAATACTTAGATGGTTCAGTCCGGCAGCACGGTATTTAATATTGTGCATATCAGTTTCCATTAAATCTGGTAACTGTCTATTCATAGACTTGATTTCATGACATAAACCAATGAATCTTAAGTCAGGGAATTTTGTTGTAACTGCATGACAAATTCTTTGCATAGGGTTCGAAAAGCTAAATACAACAGCATTAGGACAAATTAAATTTATATCCTCACAAATTTCAATAATAGGTGGTATTTGCCTCAGAGAATGAAATAACCCCCCCGGACCTCCATTTTCTCCATAGACTTGTCTGACACCATACTGTAATGGGATTTTCCAATCTTGATCCCACAGGTCAAATCTTTTGCCAACCTCAATAGAGATTATACAGAATGTTGCGCCTTCCAACGCTTCTTTGCGAGAAGTTGAGGCTTTTATATCAATATTTACACCAAGCTTCTCCTTATAGTCATTAGATATAATTTTCGTATTAGCAAGGGTTGTCTTATCGATATCATGAAGAAAAATCTCACAACCTTCCAAAGATTGCGATTTAAAAATATCACTAATTATTCCTAAGCCAAAATTTTGGCTACCAGCTCCAATTAAAACTATCTTTTCCATCTCTTGCTTTTAAAAATTATGTTTGATCTACTAAATTATCTTCATTAGTCAATAAATACAAATGTTACTCACTGATAAGCCAAGAAATTACGTTCAAAGACATCAAAAAACTTAGTCCATATTGTATTATTTTGCCTCCATATCATCTATTTAAGTTTATACCGTCGTGATCAAAAAAGTGGATTTTAGATAATTCAAACTTTAATTCGATCTTAATGTCCTTCTCTAATTTGCTATTACTTTCACATCTTATACGCAATCCGCCTAAGGTATCCGCATTCACTATAACAAAAGTATCTGCCCCTAAATATTCTATAACATCTGTAGTTGCTTTAACATGTCCCTTGCTATTCATTACAATTTTTATATGCTCTGGTCTTACGCCTATATAAGCCACCCGTTCTTTAGTAAAAAGAAAATCTCTCAATTCCTGATCAATATTTGAGCAATTATAGATATCCCTATAATTTATTATATTCATTTTTGGGCTACCTATAAATTGAGCAACAAATAAATTTTGTGGCATTTCATAAAGATTTTTTGGTGTGCCAATCTGAGAAATTGATCCAGAATCAAGCACTACTATTCTGTCCGCCAAGGTCATAGCTTCAACTTGATCATGAGTTACATATATCATGGTTGCCTTCAATTCTTGGTGTAATTTAGCTAATTCAAGCCGCATATCCACCCGTAAAGCTGCATCGAGATTAGATAAAGGTTCGTCAAAGAGAAAGGCGGTAGGGTTACGAACTATGGAACGTCCAATCGCAACACGCTGTCGTTGACCACCAGATAAAGTTTTAGGTAAACGATTTGAATAATTTTCTAACTTCAATACTTTTGCTACTTTATTAACACGGTTTTTTATTACATTCTTTTTCTCCCCCGCTGTTTTTAGGGGGAACCCCATATTCTCTTCTACAGTTAAATGCGGATAAAGTGCATAACTCTGAAAAACCATACTTAGGCCCCTTTTCGATGGAGGAAAATTTGTTACCACTTGTCCATCAATCACAATATCTCCCATAGAGGTATTTTCTAATCCCCCTATCATACGCAAAAGTGTTGATTTACCGCAGCCTGATGGACCAACAAGAACAAGAAATTCGCCATCATATATCTTTAGATCAATGCCTTTTATGACATTTACTTTATTGAACCATTTTTCAACTTTTTTAAGTTCAATTGAACCCATTCGTTCCTCCCAGTGTCTTTGCCCAACCCAACCATACGGCAGCGGTCCAAGTAAAAGTATTGCCTCCCGCAGGAGAGCCATCTATGGGATCAAAATACTCTGCAAACCCATTTTCTGAAATAGCTCGATTTGTTTGCGCTTGTAGGAGGCTCGCACGTTTTAATTCTCCAACCTCCTCTAAACCAAAACCAATTAGCATATTCATAATAGCCCAACTAGGTCCTCGCCAATATCGTTTTCGATCAAACCTTTCACTTTCAGGATCGTAACTCGGCATTCCATATTTAACCTTTTTCATTATGCGATCATAATGTAACAGCATTCTTTTATCATATAACCCTGCATACCAGCACATAAAAGATGCGCTAGAAATGCTTCCAGCAAAACTGTAATTTAATAAGTCAAAGGAGTCATAACTTGAAATAGCAGCATTCCATAATTTAGAAGTACCTTTTTCTAAGGAAGCAATCCAGCTATCAATCTCGGTAATATCTTCTCCTAGATTGATCCCAATAAGACGTAAATCTCTATTTGCACGAAGTAATATGAAATGCATAGCAGGATCTGCTACTTTAAAAGAACTATTTTTTCTAAGCCAATCTTCATTCCATTTACATTCGCGACCCTGCTGAACTAGCCAAATATACCGGTCATAATCTGATTTAGTGGGGCGCATCAATGGGTTCACATGTTCTGTATCTCGTCGTTTGTATGGAGCTACGCCAGCGGGGTTAATCGCAGCCAGTGCACTGTCCCAATCTGGAGCATTGTCTCTACCTGCTTCCCAGGGATGGTTTATAAACACTAATCCTTCTTGAAAACGCCATTGCATAAACCAGCGATGCCATTTTAAAACTTTGGGAAATAGCAGTCTTATTTGTTCGTTGCCATAATTTGTATCTAATTCCCAAATCTTTTTCATTAAAGATGCAACAACTGGAGGTTGAGTTATTCCGGAAGATGGAATGGGGCCAATCCCTTTCCAAATATTTGGGCCAGGAAAATAACCATCATCAACTTGATGATAAATAATATGAGGAACCATGCCATTAATCCATTGAGCAGAGAAAAGGGTTTCTAGTTCCTTCCATGCTCTTGGAATATCAAATTGAGCAAAACCATATGCTGCGAAGGCACTATCCCAGTTCCATTGGAATGGATAAAGACCGTCCGTAGGGATGGTGTAATTGCCCTTATCATTAATCAAGAGAATCTTTCTTGCATATAAGCTCAGGTTATTTTGTAGACTCATTTTTATCCTTTGATTGATCCCGCTGTTAAGCCTTGTCTTAAATACTTTTCTAACAACAAGAACATCAGCATAACTGGAATAGTTGCTACAACTGATCCTGCCATTAAGTGTTGTCGTGGCACTTCGGAAGAATCTAACATCGCCACTCCACGCGTAATCGTAAATTTTGAGGGATCATCTAATAACATAAATGCTAAAAGAAACTCATTCCACGCTATCATAAAAACATAAAGAGAAACCGAAACAATTGAAGGCAGACTTAATGGCAACGTAATTTTCAAAATAACAGAAATTCTAGAAAGCCCATCCATTAGTCCAGACTCTTCAATCTCTGTAGGGACAGTCCTAAAGTAGCCTTGCAACATGTAAAGAGCAACGGGAATAGTGGTAACTGGGTAAATCATCAAAATTCCAAGGACAGAATTTCTTAAACCGAAAAGAGAAAAAGCAACGTAAATAGGTAAAGCTAAAACAATTAATGGCACCATATAAATCAATAATATAGAGCTAGAAAATATGCCTCTTCCCTTAAATCGAAGACGAGCAACAGCATACGCGCCAGGAATTGCAAATAATAAGGTTATTATCACTGTAAGAATTGAAACAAAAAACGAAGTTATTATATACGATCCAAAATTAAAATCTGAAAATAACTCAGCGTAGCTTCTGAAAAGATCATAGCCTTTAGAGAAATCAATTGAGAAGTTTAAAGGGTTTAATAATAACTCAGATTGATTTTTCAAACTCGTCATTACCATTACGTAAAAAGGTATGGCAACAATTGCGGTAAAAAAGATATACCCAAAATTTGTTAAAAATCTTATTATATAATGTTCAAATTGGTGCCTTGTGAGCTCATAAAAATCTATATCTCTCAGTGTTTTAGAAGTATAGATGATTAATATTGCTGAAAACAAAATGTTTAAAAAAAATTCAAGATTATTAAAAGACTTATCCGTCAATCTAGTTATAGGTGATAGAACAACCAAGGCTATAAACAAGAGAAGAAAAACACCTAGTTTATGATTTTTTTTGTATCCTTTAATTCTTGAGCAGACTAAACCTACAGTTAAACCAGACAAAGAAGTAAACAAAAAATTAGGTTTGAACGCCTCCCCTGTTGAAAAAGACGATATTACGCTTAAACACCACACAATAGTAAATGCCCATAAAGCTGACAATAATGGAGCTAAAATATAACCTTTTCGA
>CACIAQ010000046.1 GCA_902584635.1 uncultured Alphaproteobacteria bacterium | reverse complement strand
CCACCGCAAAAATCACCGCAATCTTGTTTGACCTTGTTGACTCTTGGAATAATGAATTTATGTAAGTTCGTGTACGACATATATTTTGGTTTCCCTTTACCAAAATGTCAAAACCCACTATCCAATCTGTTCGGCTATCTACGATTAATTGCTTCACATCATCCGCTGAACCTTCTTTTGGAGTGATCGCTATTACGCTAGTCATTTTCAACTGAATTTCCTCCTTTTACTTAACTAGATTTACACCTAAAGCTTTATGCTTTTTTACTTATAAAAATATATTTGATCGACAATTCAGAATTATGCAAGATATACGAAATTAGCAAGCCTTTGTTTATGCATAGGATGTAAGGGGGTACTCACGTAATATGTTCTTGGAGTGTGCAGCAGAGGGGGTTTCTAATATCATTATAACACTTCTTTACAATAATTGCTATTAATGACATGCATTAAAAAAAATGTCCTAGTAGGATCTAAATATATAATAATAATCAAATATTAATAAATCTTTACGAGGAGATATAAGAGATGGGATATGTTGGATTTAATAGGGCTATATATAAATCTTTCAAGGATATAAAAGATAATCGACCCCTACACATGCTGAACCTAGTCGAACTTAAAGAGGAAGCTATTTACCCAGATGGAAGCATTTTAACAGGTGTCGAAGCCTACAAGCGATATGGAAAAGACAGTGAACCAGTATTTAAGAGATTGGGAGGATCAATTGTATGGAGAGGAGAAATGTTAATTGGATTAATAGGTCCAGCTGATGAAAAATGGGATATATGCTTCATTGCTGAATACCCATCTGTTGAAGCTTTTATATCTATGCAAAGAGATGAGATTTATCAAAAAGCTGTAGTACACCGACAAATAGCCGTAAAGACCTCAAGACTTATTAGAATGGCCCCAAATAAAATTGGAGAAAACTTTGCTTTCTAAACAAATGCATTGCTTCCAAAAATATGGTGCGGCTGAGATAAAGTTAACTGCCCAATAAATGCACCACTAGCAACCGAAATACAGCAATAACAGTAACTTAGGTATCTCCGTGTTCATGTCAATAGGCACGATTTGTTTCACAGTTTGTTTTACAGTCAAAGTGACCCCACACACGCATGGGACATAGGGGTTACTCACGTAGTATATTCTTGTAGTGTGCAGCAGATGGGGTGTTTCTAATACCCCTTAATTCTTAATGCCTCAAGGATCTCGTTCAACTTATCAATTTTATGAACACACTCGAATTCTATTTTTTCCCACGCAAAATTCTTAGATACATTAGAGTTGCTTTTATTAAAAACAAAATAACCTCTCCAATATCTGCCTAATTCTTCTTTTTTTTTGCCCAAATGGTTAAGTTGCAAATATTGATTCATTGAATGAAGGGTAATTTCCCATGGAGATATGACACTCACCTGTTTATTGTAAGAGCCTACCCCCCCAAACCTCATAGAATTACTTTTTTTCCATTTTTTTTGATCGGATATTTTTTCATTTTGTTTCTTGAAATTGATGTAACTGAGAAAATCCAGTTCATCAGACATCATTTGAAAAGACGCCCAATTGTTAATATGGAAATATTTGTAAATATATTTAAGTGTAAATTCTTGTCTAGTTTTTGAATCTTCACTTTTTTTGCTGTCGTTGCATAACTCAGGTTTTAAGCATGTTACGATGTCATAAAAACACAATTCATTAGCACAACGTAATTCTTTCTCTTTTGGATCTATGATTGTGCATTTTAACTCACCTTTTAATTCTTTTGAAAATAAAGGCGAACAAAGAATTACAAAAAAAAGTGTTAATAAAAAATGTAGCTTTATCATCAGTATACCCTCCGCTTTTTAGTTAAAATATGTGGGAGTGAAATATGTCCCCACTTGGCATACATTCTCTTCGATAATTTTTTCTTAGTATCCTGATCATCAATCGAGGAAATGTATATTTCCCCTTTATTTTTATTATTTGTGAAATGAAATTCTTCTTGTCCATCACAAAAATTCCTCCATCGCTGCGTTAGTTCTTTAAGTACTTTCTCTTGACTAGGGTTACATCTCATTTTTTTCGTTTTATTAATCATATTCGCTTCCTCTTTTTCAATTATTGGAAATGAATGTTTTGGTTTTTTATCAATCACACACATTTACATTCCTTTTACTTACGTAAGGAATGTAAATGTGTGTGTGTGCACATGTGCATAAGAAAAAAATCTATTTGTAAGTCTTAATGAATTTATTTTGACAATTAATATTTAAAAATGTCACGCTATTAACGTTTTAATCGGCTTATTGCAAAAATTATAGCTGTAGGAGATACTTACGGTATGAGGCTAACCATGTTTATCGGTTTTTTTCTTTTCTCTATCTGTTCAGTGTCTTTATTTGCTGAATCAAGAGCTATAATAGAAAAGTGGAATTCATTAAGCGCTAGAATGAGCGTTAAAGAAGCAAAACCAATTCTTGAAAAATTATGTAAAAGCAAAAGATATGACTATTTATACCAATATGAGGATTGTGACGCTAATTTCCTTGGAGAAAAAGTCTCTTCTATTAAAGTTCAAATCGAGGGGTGGCTATTTTGGAAAAAGATAAAATATTTTACCCTTGAATTTGATGACTTGGATCGTTTTTCTGCTGTAGATGCAAAACTAGCAACGATGTTTAGAGATGCTGATAGCGATTGGAAGTGCTCTGATAGCTCAAGTTTCCGCCGCAGATTTGTTGGAGTAAAGGGAATTGAACGAGGTAAAAGATACCTTGAATTGGAAAAAAAAACGTTTGAATTTAAAACAACAAATAGAACTGTTAAATCATATTCAATTACTTTTTGTGAAGATCTATGTTTTTAATCAATTTTACTGACATCAATTTTTACAAATTATAGTTACCATCATAGATGTTAAAAGCAAAAAGGATCACATCAGAGAGCTTAAATAGCGCATAAGTTAAGCAAAAAGAAAAAAAAGCCAATTTTAAAGATTTATAAATTACAATTGGTTCTAATTCCTGAAGCTCCTCTGCCATATACCTTTTAAAAGAGTTCTGTTTTTCTTCTATTGACGTTGATGTTTGATCATTATTCCTACTCGATCCGGTGAGCCAATCCCAAGCTGTTGATGGAAGATACAGAAAAATAAATATGAAAACCAGTACAATTAACATGCATGACCCAATGCCTATAATAACCCCAGACAGCATTAGCACAATATTCACTCTATCCCAGCCAGTGAAAGGAAAGATAACCTGCTCAACAAAGACGTATAATGGAGAAGAGAAATAATTAATATCAAAGATCATTAACGAAATTGGCAATGTCCACAAAACACCGATGGGGATCCCAGAAACAAAGAGAGAAAGCCATAGCACATATTTTGTATTGGTACAGTCGAAGCCAGTATTTAAAAAACGAAAAGATAACGGTTGGATTAATCTTATCCAATGGATAACGAAAAGAGAGTAAGGGAATATTATTTTCTTGATTGCAAAAAAGCAAAAAGTTAACGAAGAGGCAATAAAGTATAGGGTCCAAACGAGAAACAGTTCAGCTAAGGATTGATCAAGTTCCTGAGTAGTAAAAATAAAATTTTTATAGCTCTCAATCAAAGTAAACTCTTTCAATAAATAAAATAAAGTTCAGCTAACTGTTACTATATAGAGAAACTGCCCATTCAATAATTAATAAATAAACAATATGGTGATAAATATACTTATCTTAAAATACACCTAGAATATAATCTCAGTATAGGTGATCCCAATGTTCAGTGAATTGGTTAATGAAATAATATCCCTCATAGAAAGTAGGGAAAGTAGAGAAAGATCTCGTACTGAAAAAGAACAATCATCCTTTCAATACTCAGTTGAATATATTCTTAAAGATTTATGGTTAGCATCCAAAAGTATTCCTGTTAGAGAAACTATAATGCATAAGCGATCTGGGCATTACTCTGATAATCCCAGATACAGAGATCCTAAACTTACGTATAGACCCACTATGGCTGCCTTTGAGGGTTTACTGAATCTAAACTTCATTGAAATAACCCATGAACCTGAATTTAACCTTCAAACCAAGAGAGGTACGGCTACACGTTTTATTGCCAGAGATGAATTACTGGATAGATTTAATCAGCTGGATGGACACCCTGCTATTTCGCTTACACCTGACCTAGACAGTGAAACTATTCTTCTACGAAATAGAGTAGATGGTAGAAAAGAACTCATTGATTATGAAGATACTTCATCAACAGAGAGGTGGAGAGAAAACCTTCGTATTATCAACAAAATCTTTAGTAAGCACTGGTTTGATCTCTATGTGAAAGATACAGAATTCTCTGTCATTGCTGACCGAATTAATTCCTCTAACGACAAAGATCCTATTGATTTATCCAAACGGTTTCTTGTTCGTATCTTCACAAACGGATCATTTAAAGAGGGAGGACGTTTCTACAGAGGGTGGTGGCAGAATGTACCGAGTGAATATAGACAGTTCATTACGATAGATACAAAGAAGACGAAAGAATACGACTATTCCCAGCTTAATCCCAACATGATTTATGCTGCATATAACTTAGAATTGGGAAGTGAAGATGCGTATAACAGAGTTTTAGATGGTGAACATCGTGATACCGTAAAACAAGCTTTTAATGCTATGATACAGGCGTCTACAGCCCTTACAAGCAAGCCTGAGAACATTGACTTAGATCCATTAGGAATGACATGGAGAGACCTCAGACAGGCTGTTCTGGACGCTCACAAGCCCATACAGCATTTGTTTTTTACTGGATTAGGTAATCAACTTCAATTTGAAGATAGTTCTATCGCTGAAAGCATTATGCTCCAGTTTGTAGCTATTGATGCTCCAGCTTTACCCATTCATGACAGCTTCATAATGCATCACGGATATGCCAGTGAATTAGAGGAAAATATGAGACGTGGTTTCTATGAACGCTTTGGGCGTGATATCAATGTTAAACGCGAAATGGTAGAGGAAGTGCTAGATAATAAGGAAGATGATATTGAACTTAAATCACTCACTTTTGATGAAATAATAGAGGGTGATAAAGAGCGCACACAGTGGACAGAAAGAAGTGATCTTTGGTTTAAAACTGTTAATCCTTAAAGATGCATGTTTCTTTAACTGATAGTTGGTCTAATCACTATCTCTGTATAGTTACAGTTAATTTTTATACTCACTTGTAAAAGCGCCAACGCCCACTACACATAAAATATGACAATATTCATAGCAACACTAGCCACAATACTGCTTGTAACAAAGCTTGGAGCGAAGCCAAAGCAACAGCCAAAGCGTGTTAGAGTGAAGGCAAAAAAAGATAATAGATAACTCTAATCTGGGGTAGATTACCTCACTTAGGTAGCATTTTCTATAGCTCTTGTTTGTCAACAACTGGTTTTTATTTTAATCATCCGGACGTGTAACAACTTTGCTCAGTTTGGTGAGCAAAACATCTACGTTGACGGATTTTTTCAAGTCCGCTGCATAGAAAAAATTGGTATTACAATTCTTGAGACCTTTCTCAGTATTTTTACCATAATAGCCATCAATTTTTTTGCTATAAAAACCTTCACTCTTCAGATTAATTTGCATGTTTTTACGTTCGTTTATGGATTAATTGTTAAATGCTTCCTTTAACGGATTAACCCTTTTAAGTTTTACATTAGTATATGTTTGTGTGATGTCACAGTTAGCATTTACTCGATACACACCAAATTTCATATATATCTTAGGATAGCCATCACCCAATGCTTTACCATGTGTAGAAATTAAAAACTTGTCGTTAACAAAGTAATCTACCTTTACATCTTTTTTCGTAGTATTAATTTCTGCTGTAAGTTTAAAAGGCTTGTCTGGAACAGTAACACTTGTCCCTGCGGCTGTTTCATTAGGTCTAAACTTGTTGTATCTGGTTATACCGATCCAAACTAGGTGGAGTTATAAGATACCCCCCTGTATGAACTTGGAAAAGTGTATTTCGGGATGCAGGTCTACAATCTCTATCAATATTAATATTTGCACTCCATTACCATTGTCCAAACATATCTTCAGATCTTGTTTTAACTTATACTCGTTCAGACCAATCCCAACTATCATTCATATATCTTTGTTTGACTTTATCTGATTTACATCCACCTACTTCACCTTTTTTTACACGGAAGATATATTTACCCTTACTAGGATTGGAATACTCGCTTTTGCAACTTGTTCTCCATTCTACTGCGTATACTGAAGTTGCTATTATTGTTGCAAGTAATAAACCTAATAATATCTATTTCATCATATAACTCTGTGTTGTCTACATCATTAAATATATATATTAAAATATAAAATTTTTCCTATTCCCATATGCTGTTCACTCCAACAACATAGTAACTGTTTGCATAAACTGACATATTTTGGAAACTCTATCCATGCAGAACCATAGGCTCTATCATTGAGTTCTAACCATATATTAACAGAAGCATTGTTGCTAGCACTAAACCTATCATCAGACTTGATTTAAGACTCACTGAGTCCTCATCACTAACTATTCTGTGTTCCTCTATCAGCTTTAAGAACAGGCTTTGTATGACTCTTAAAATGGCTCTCAAACACCCCATCTGCTGCACACTCCAAAAATATACTATCTGCGTAACCCCAGTGGTCTGGCATAGGAGTAGACAAAACGGTAGACAAATATGTGCATCTTGACATTAATTGCAATTTACCTAACATATTGATATTGCTTACTTTGATATAGTGATAGTGCATGTACCGAGTAATTAGCTCATATCACCCTTACCAAAAAAAGTTCCCCACAAATACAATGACTTAGCACTATTTTTGCTGGGTTTCTAACAAATATTCTTACAAACGTAATTTTTTACGTCTTTTTTTTTTTAAAACTTACAACCGCTTGCTTTCTTACAAAATCCGGTTGTAGGTATTGACATTGCCGCTCAGCGGTACGACAAAACAGTGTTTTTCTCAAAAATTGCAAGAAACAATTCACTCTACCTCGTAATCTATTCAATAAGACGCAATACATTTCGATATACACCAATAACGCTAAATGCTCTGTTATTATTTGAGAAATCATTGTCCCGGATACTTAATTTTTACCAACATATGATTGGCGGTAGAAAAACGACACAATAAAACTGAAGTCTCCAAATTGTAAAATTAATTAAATATCGACTAAAATTATTATTTTTTATTTAGATCAAAGAGTTTTTAGCTAAATTTTGAAAGAGGACCCGTTTTTTATTTAATTTTGTTCCTTGTTTGGATTAAAATAATTGAACAGCTTTTCGAGGATAATAGGAATCGTGATTGCAAAATTTTTGATCTTCTCATTATGTCTTTTGGGATCATTTGGTGTGGCGTCTGCTAACAGAGTGTCTTTAAATGATATTTTTTTATACGCTTCGACAAAAAATGAGGGGAAATACAAGGTCATTAATTTAAGGATATGTTTCCGATCGAACCATGTTGATAATATTAAGCAAAAAAGAAATTGTCTAAGACTAAAGTCAGCAATGACAGGAATGAAACAGTATGAGAGCGTTATCTTGGAAACTTCTCACTCACAATTCAATTTTACAACTAACAAGCGCTATGGCCAGAATGTTCAATTTTGGCTGCAAGAGCAAGCTAAAGATGACACGCTGAATTTCTATTCACTGCTTAAGCAACTGAATAAGTCTGAAAATGCTCTAATAGGCGCAATGTGCAAAAAGATTGGTGATAAAAATTGGCTTCAAGCTACATTCAAGAAGGCTATGCAAAGCTCTAACAGAGTAGATCAACAGATAAAAAATCGCTTTAACGTAAAGGGATTCAGAGATTTCGATCAAATCTTGAATAGATGTGAGGCGACTGTCGAGCAAAAAATTGGAAAAATAGAATTAGTTAAAGCTGCAGTATCAAAAACAGTTAGAACGCGTAGGGAGTGTGAATACAGTAAAGTTAAATTATATAATATGCAATCTATCTTAAGCGAACTGGATCTTTATAAGGCAAAAATTGATGGGCGATATGGGCCAGGTACAAAAAAAGCTGTAAAGATTGCAAAAAACTATATTTTTCAATTTGCCAACCGATCCTCGGACTGCTTAAGTGCGAATGAGCTAAGTTGGCTTAAACTTCTTGTGTCGGTAAAAAGAAAAGGACAAGAATGTAAAAACTTCAATTCATCTGAAGAGCTAAAGGAAATAGCAAAATTATTAGAACTAATAGGTAGACCTGTATTTAGTCCATTTTCTGCTGTCGAAAAGGTCCGGTATAGCGATTATGATTACAGGCAAGTGGTCTATGCCATAATTGATTACGAAAACTCTTTGGATGATGATTATTTCAATGTAGCTCAAAGGAGTCGCGATTGTCGAATTATTCCCTTAGAAAAAGTGGGGTTAGTATCTACTTCTGAAAATAAATTATTTAATGAAAAGAAAGAGGAAGAAGTAGCTAAAAAGAAAGCCCAAGAAGAGGCGGAAAAGAAAGTAGAAGAGTTAGCTAAGCTGAAGGCTGAGGAAGAGAAAAGAAAAGCAGAAGAATTAGCTAAGAGGAAAGCGGAAGAAGAGGCGGAAAAGAAAGCAGAAGAGTTAGCCAAGCAGAAGGCTGAGGGAGAGAAAAGAAAGGCAGAAGAATTAGCTAGAAGGAAAGCCGAGGAAGAGGCACGGAAGAAAGAAAAAGAGCTAGCTAAGAAGAAAGCTAGAAAAGAACTTTTAAGACAAAAAGCTGAAGTGGCTCTTCAAAAGAAAATCTCATCCTATCAGGAAGAAAGTCAATTAATTGTTTCAGACATAAAAACTTTCATGAAAAGCCCCAATGATTTTGACTTAGTTAAAATAGCTAAACTAGTCGCCGGTTTCAATGATAAGGCTACTATTGGATGGAATGAGGAAACAGTATTACTTTATGAAAAACTCAAAAAATATGTTCTAAGTTTTGATGATTTCGTTGAGTTTAGAAAAGAACAGATAGATTTTAGAGTGCAAGAAAAAAATAAAAATATTGAAACGTTAATTGCACAAATTGACCTCAACACACAGGCAATAAAAAAGTATGTTGCAGCAAATATAGGGTCAAATGATCTCGGCGAGGCAATTCAATTATTGGAGGAAATTGAAGATAAGAATAATCGTGATCTTAAAGAACTAACGCAATTATTTACTGAGATAAGAAATTTCACAATAATCTATGATATTGATGTTGAAGAAATACCAACTCCTTTGGCTGAGCCTGATAAAGTTGAAAATCAGGAATTGGAAAAGCCCGAAGAACCGAAAATAAAGAAAAAAGTAGAGCGTGTCTTTAAAGCGGAATGTTTTAATGCTTACGCACAGCCATGGGGCAAAACTAAAGAGGTAGGAGACGGGTTTAACAATTTTGAAGCATCAAAGGATAGGTTATTAATTCCATTTATTCTTAACAAGTTAAACCAAATAAAATGTGATCATGGCAATATCAAAGATGATGAGGAAATAAAGTTCTCTTTTGTGATGGATAATACCAAACTTTATAAAGCTAACGAGGAAGCGAGTGAGGCCTTCGCGGCACAACAAGATATTACTAACTCTTTTCAGGAGACAAAGACATACACGGTCAAAGCGAAAAATCTAGCATTAGTATTCGAAATCTCAAAAAGAGACTTAAAAAATGCTAATTGTGGAAGTTTTATCGTTGTTTTTGATGATTATTCTTATAGAGCGTTCAGAAGTGACGCAGTTAAGTATTGTGAAGATATAAAACCTAAGGAGTAAATGATATGAAAAAATTACTGTTTTGTTTTTTTGGTGTTTTAATTTGGGGATCAAATATTTATGCTGAAATCCAATATGAGAATTACCCGCTTGGCATGTCAAAATCATCGCTGCATGACCAATTAGTAAAAGACAAGTTTTATTTTTCAGAAGTTTCTGAGAATACTATAAAAGCGAAAAAGTATGTCTTAGGGTTTTATTCCCTAGATCTTAAGAGGGGTGATAAAGAATTTGAGGAACTTAATCCGTCGATATCAATTAATGCAAAGTTTTGCGACGACAAATTGTTTCAATTAGATATGATCAATTTTTTTAATAATGATCAAAGTAACGTGTTCGCAGGACGAAAGAAGTTTTATAAACATTTAGATGATAATAAAGCAATTTCTGACGGTTTTCGAATTAATCAGAAGGAGGATAGTACTTTAGTGGCTCATTCATACATTATCGACAGAAATGAGAGTGGTGGCAAGGTAAGAGGGGAAGAGGAAATTACGGTGGCTCTATATCAAAGTAAAGATCTTTTTAACTACTATACCGATCCTGAAATTGTTGGATATATTCAAAAACTTATTTTTAATTACGTTTTAGGAAATGCTAAAGATATTACTGCAAATGAATTACCTCTGATTAGGATCCCACTTTTGGAAATGAGAGTTTCGTCCAAAAATAAATGGTTTTGTCCAGAGTAACATCTTGTTATCACTTAATTGCCAAGTATAACAGTATGTTGGGAGCTACCGATATATGATAACATAGCTTGTAATGTACGGAGGTTTAACAATAGCTATTTTAGGTTTCTTACTAATACACTATGACGAGCGACATTATGATTATGATTAAGTAATAAAAGAGTTAATCTAAATTTTCAAAAACATATGGTGACTTTTACGGTTGGCAAAATGGTATTAAGGTGTCCAAACCCTTTTCAAGTCCGAAAGCATTTCCTGTGTTTCAATTTTTACTCCTGCCTCTAAACGACAGTCAGTGACATCATCTCTAGTAAGGAATTCCATCATTTTGTCTGGGTGCTTATTCTCAAAAATCATAAATATTTTATTTTCTTCAAAATTACTCATAACCTTCATATATTTTATTCCAACTGCATCAAACAAGGGCACTAATTTTTCTTTTTTCACTCTTAAGAAATGATCAAACCCTTTATCGATTTCAACCCTAGCAAGCAGCTTGGTGTCATCAGAAGAAGTATTATCCCAAATTTTTGCTATATCCGATATCATTTGCTGTGTTTCAACTTTAACACCAGCATTCAAACGTTCTTCAAGAACATCATCTCTACTTAAAAAAGCCATAGATTTTTCTGGATCGGTATTTTCAATGAGCATATAGACTTTGGTTTCTTCAAAGTTAGATATTGCCTCATGGAATTTAAGACCATGTTCCTCTATTTTTGTACTAAGCTTTTGATTAACTTCAATCCACCTATCAAAACCCTTGGTTATTTCCACACTGGCAAGAATTTTCATCTTCATTCTCCAAAATTTCGAAAATTTGTGTGAGGCTACATTCCTGGATGAGAAAAAGAAAGAAAAAGTTTTTATATACACCTCTCCCACGCATTGCACACAAGGGGTACTCACATAGTATGTCCTTGGAGTGTGCAGCAGATTAAAGGAGTCAAACCCTCAGTTTATTTTGAATGAAAATTCTAGTAAGCTTTGCGAAAAATTAAATTTAGTTTATAAAGTGAACTATGCAAAATCGATAGTTTAAAAAGGAAAACAATTATGGCAAAAACAGTACTTCTTACAGGAATATCTGGTTATATTGGACTTCATTGTGCAAAAGAATTACTGGAATCAGGTTATATCGTTAGAGGGTCTGTTCGAAATAATGAAAAGGCAATAGAGGTTCAGGATGCTCTTTCTAAAGCTAAAATTAACACCAAAAATTTAACAATAGTTGAACTTAATTTAAACTCCGATAGTGGATGGGACAATGCAATGATGGGGTGCGATTTCCTTATGCATGTCGCTTCACCATTTGCAATTGCTAATCCTAAAGATCCAGCAGATATGATTTCGCCAGCAGTAGATGGTAGTCTTCGTGCTTTGCGTGCTGCAAAAAAGGCAGGTATAAGACGAGTCGTATTAACAAGTTCGATTGTTTCTATGATGGGCAGCATGAAAGTGGGGTGTTTCAACTCAGATTGTTGGACTGATGTGGATGCTCCGGATATAATGACCTATATCAAAAGTAAAACACTTGCAGAGAAAGCAGCATGGGATTTTGTAGATGGTCAAACTGGTAAGTTTCGAATAGAACTCGTAGTTATTGCACCTGGAGGGGTCTTTGGACCACCGATCGGAAAGACTATCACTGGGCAATCTATGTCCAGTTTGGATCAGATGCTTAGAGGAAAGCTGCCCATGGTACCACAAACAGAATTTCCGATGGTTGATGTTCGTGATGTTGCAAAGATCCATGTAAAGGCGCTTAAAGTCCCAGATGCATCTGGAAAGAGGATTATTGTTGCGTCTGAAGAACCTAACGGGTTCGTAAGCATGGCACAAATTCTTAAAAACGCAGGTTATAAGGGACCTAGCACAAGAGTTGCGCCAAACTTTTTGCTGCGTGTGCTGTCCATTTTTGATCGAGAGGTCAAGGGTATGCTTAACCTTCTTGGGATGAAACTAAGCTGTGACAACTCAGAAACAATAAAAATGTTTGATTGGACACCAATAACTTTCAAACAATCCGTTTTAGATGCAGCGACTGCTGTTAAATCAATCCAAAAAAATCATAGATATTAATAATTTAGATGGTGTAGCTGAGACACGTTAACTTCTCTCTACCTGCACCAATGATTACATCAAAGTAAGCAA
>CACIAQ010000045.1 GCA_902584635.1 uncultured Alphaproteobacteria bacterium | reverse complement strand
CTGCCCTGACTCTAGATCTGTTTCTACTCTAAAGGATGGGTCTTCTGCAGCCAACCTCTGTAAGCCAGCTGACATCTTTTCTTGGTCATTCTTAGTCTTGGGCTCAACAGCGATCTCGATAACAGGGTCAGGGAAGGTCATTGTCTCCAAAACGACTGGTTTTACTGGGTCGCATATAGTATCTCCTGTTGTTGTATCTTTTAGACCTGCCAACGCAATTATATCTCCCGCAAACGCTTCATCAATTTCTTCTCTGTTGTTAGAGTGCATCATCATCATCCGACCAACTCGTTCTTTCTTACCTTTCGTAGAATTTAAAAAACTATCTCCTTTTTTTACAACTCCTGAATATACACGGGTGAAAGTCAGAGATCCCACAAATGGGTCATTCATTATCTTAAAAGCTAGTCCAGAGAAGGGCTGGTTATCATCTGCTGATCTTTCTATGTCTCTTATTTCGCTTTCGTCTCCGGGTTTAAATCCCATGTATGCAGGAACATCTAAGGGACCTGGTAGATAGTCAATAACTGCGTTTAGTAAAGGTTGCACTCCCTTGTTTTTAAATGCCGATCCACATAGTACTGGCACGAAATTCATACCAAGAGTGCCCTTTCTTAATAGATCTCTCAAAGTCTTTTCATCTGGCTCCTCTCCCTCGAGATATTTTTCCATTACGTCATCATCCATTTCAACCGCAATCTCAATCATCTCTGCTCTATACTTTTCTGCAGATTCGAGCAGATCAGATCTAATATCTTGGCATGTCCAGCTCGCTCCAAGATCCTCTCCTGCCCAAGTCCATTCCTTCATAGTAACAAGATCAATAATTCCTTCGAGGTTTGTTTCTGAACCTATAGGTAATTGTATTGGACATGGAACTGCTCCCGTCCGATCTTTTATCATATTTACACACTGAAAAAAGTCAGCTCCGATTTTATCCATCTTATTGACAAATACGATTCGTGGCACTTTGTATCTGTCAGCTTGTCTCCAAACGGTCTCCGTCTGAGGCTCCACGCCAGCATTAGCATCTAGTACACAAACAGCACCATCTAAAACGGCAAGCGATCTTTCGACTTCAATTGTAAAATCAACGTGACCTGGTGTATCGATTATATTAAATCGGTGCTTTGGGGACAATGCATTCTCACCATCTTCAGTTCTCTCCCAAAATGTTGTGGTTGCAGCTGAAGTAATTGTGATTCCTCTTTCCTGTTCCTGCTCCATCCAGTCCATCGTTGCAGCTCCATCATGAACTTCTCCGATTTTATGAGACTTTCCTGTGTAGTAGAGTATCCTCTCAGTGCATGTGGTCTTTCCGGCATCTATGTGAGCCATAATGCCAAAATTTCTATAAAGATTTAAAGTATATTCTCTAGCCATCTTTTTTCACTTCCATTACCACCTGTAATGACTGAACGCCTTGTTAGCCTCTGCCATTTTGTGTGTATCTTCTTTCTTTTTTACCGCCGATCCACGAGTATTAACTGCGTCTATCAACTCTGACGCCAACCTATCTTTCATTGTCTTTTCGTTTCTATCCCTAGAAGCCTTTATTAACCAACGAATAGCTAGTGCTTCACGGCGCTGAGGCCTAACTTCAACTGGTACTTGATAAGTTGCACCGCCTACTCTACGAGACCTGACTTCCACTGAGGGCTTTATATTTTCAAGGGCTTCATGGAACACTCCTAACGGGGGTCTTTTCAATTTATTCTCTATTTCGTCAAATGCTCCATAAACAATTTTCTCCGACACCGATTTTTTTCCATCAAGCATTAGATTATTCATAAACTTGGACACCACCAAATCCTTAAATTTTGGATCGGGTAATATTTCTCTTTTTTCAGCTCTTCTTCTACGCGACATTCTTTTGTTTCACTTATTTTGGTTTCTTTGCGCCATACTTCGATCGACGCTGTTTTCTATCTTTAACTCCCTGTGTATCTAGTACTCCTCTAAGCACATGATATCGAACTCCAGGAAGGTCTTTTACTCTTCCACCTCTTATTAATACTACTGAGTGCTCTTGCAAATTGTGTGCTTCACCTGGAATATAGGAAATTACCTCATAACCGTTAGTTAACCTCACCTTAGCTACCTTCCTCATAGCAGAGTTCGGTTTTTTAGGAGTAGTGGTATAAACTCTAGTACATACTCCCCTTTTTTGAGGACAAGCCTGGAGATGCATTGACTTTTGCCTGTATGTTCTCGGCTTTCTCGGTTTTCTTATCAACTGTTGTATAGTCGGCATTTTTTTGCCCTTAACCTTCCTTCAAATAGGTCAACCAAGACCCTTCGTCACATGCAGAGGATTAACAAATGTTTAATCATGCGTTTTAAATTTTTGAATTTTTAATTACAGATTCAACGAATTTGCGAGAATTTATAAACTTAATTCATGACTGTCAACACCAAATACAACTAAACTTAAATTGTGTGACTTTTATATCTTTCAATTTACGTTTTTTACGTATCTTCGTCAGCATTCTCAACGTCATTTTCAATGTTTTCAGCCTGAGACCGTTCACTCAGGATTTGGAAGTCACGCATGGCAGCAACTTTTCTAATTTCTCTAGCTGACCCTCCGGTTCCCGCTGGGATCAACCTCCCCACAATCACGTTCTCTTTAAGACCTATAAGTTTATCTTTTTTACCTTGGGTTGATGCCTCAGTTAACACTCTAGTTGTTTCCTGAAACGAAGCAGCAGAAATAAAGCTCCTTGTCTGCAAGCTTGCTTTAGTTATTCCTAGTAGCACTGGCCCGCCTTTAGCTGGTTGTAGCCCTTGCTCCAAGGCTTTTTCATTTGCCTCTAAAAACTCAGCCTTGTCCACTTGTTCGCCTTTAAGCAATATAGTTCCTCCACTATCTGTAATCTCCCATTTTTGAAGCATTTGCCTAACGATGACCTCTATGTGCTTGTCATTTATTTTAACACCTTGCAGTCTATAGACATCCTGTACTTCATTGATCATATACTCTGCGAGAGCCTCTACACCCATTATTGTTAAGATGTCGTGAGGAGCGGGGTTACCATCCATAATATATTCCCCTTTCTTTATGAAATCTCCTTCTTGTACAGGTATATGCTTTCCCTTTGGAACTGTATATTCGACTGCTTCATCCTCATCTCCATCTGGAATAACAGAAATGACTCTTTTGTTTTTGTAGTCTTTTCCAAACCTTACATATCCGTCTTTCTCCGCTATTATGGCATGATCTTTTGGTCTACGGGCTTCAAATAACTCTGCAACCCTGGGCAAACCACCAGTAATATCCTTCGTCTTTGCACCTTCTCTCGGAATTCTTGCTAATACATCGCCGGGCTGGATTTCAGACCCGTCTTCAACAGACATAATAGCGTCAACTGACATAGGATGAACAGCTGGGTTGCCATTTTCAAGTTTAACTGGTTCACCAGACGCTTTATCGACAATTATAATCTCTGGCTGTAACGAACTACCCTTAGAAGAAGATCTCCAGTCTGATACTATTTTTTGTGATATTCCAGTAGCATCATCTACATCTTCCCTCACTGAAACCCCTGGTATCAAATCGGTGAACTTTACTACACCTCCTTTTTCAGCAATTATTGGAAGTGTGTAAGGGTCCCACTCAAATAACTTCTCACCGGCAGAAACTTTTTGTTTATCTTTCACGTAAAGTTTAGTTCCATATGAAAGTTTGTGAGAACTAAGGTTAACACCTTTGTCATTATTTATTAAAAGCTCCATACTACGACTGGTTACAATTTCATCACCTAGCCCATTGGAAAGAATATTTGCATTTCTAAATTCAACTACGCCATTATGATTCGACTGTAAAAATGACTGTGAGCCACCTTGAGCTATTCCTCCTATATGGAAGGTTCTCATGGTAAGCTGAGTTCCCGGCTCGCCAATTGATTGCGCAGCAATGATCCCAACAGCCTCACCTGGATTAACTGGGGTTCCCCTCGCTAGATCTCTTCCATAGCAAGTAGCGCATATCCCGTCTTCGGCTTCACACGTAAGGGGCGAACGTATTTGCACTGTCGCGATGTCTGCTTTCTCAATCAAATCGGCAACACGCTCGTCTATCATAGCGCCCCTACTGCATAGTAAACTGTCATCAGAGGGATGTCTAATATCCTCTGCTGCAATTCTGCCTAAAATGCGTTCTGACAGGGTTGCCACCACTTCGCCATCACTGATCGCTGCTTCGCATTTAATTGATGTTTCAGTTCCACAATCATCGCTTCTAACAATACAATCTTGAGCAACATCAACTAACCGTCGCGTCAAATACCCTGAATTAGCTGTTTTCAATGCAGTATCAGCTAATCCTTTCCTTGCTCCATGTGTAGAGTTAAAATACTCTAAAACTGATAAACCCTCTTTAAAATTTGCTATTATTGGTGTCTCAATAATAGCTCCGGAGGGTTTTGCCATAAGACCACGCATCCCACCTAGCTGCTTCATTTGCGCTGGTGAGCCTCGGGCACCAGAGTGAGCCATCATATAAACTGAGTTAGGCTCTAATTCAGACCCATCCTCATTTTGCTTAGTCGACGAAATATCATCCATCATTGCATCAGCAACTAAATCTGAACACTTAGACCAAGCGTCAACTACCTTGTTATATTTTTCACCTTGTGTTATGAGACCGTCCATATATTGTCTTTCGAAGTCTTTCACTAGTCCCCTTGTCTCGTTTACAAACTTCCACTTTGTGTCCGGAATAACCATGTCGTCTTTACCGAAAGATATTCCCGCCTTAAATGCCTCATGGAAACCAAGTTGCATTATTTGGTCACAGAATATTACCGACTCCTTTTGACCACAGTGCCTGTAAACAGTATCGATAACCTCACCAACCTCTTTCTTTCTCAACAGTCGGTTTATTATCTCGAACGGCGCCTTATGATTTTTAGGTAATAGTGCGCCTAGCCTCAATCGACCAGGCGTAGTTTCAAACCTTTTAAAGTAAGAAGCTCCTTCACTATCTATTTGCTCAACTTTCGCTGTTATTCTTGTATGCATGTTGACCGCACCAGCCTCAAGAGCATGCTCAACTTCGTCCACGGACGAAAAGATCATTCCTTCACCAACTTGCCCCTCCCTCATAAGAGAAATGTAATATAAGCCAAGAACCATGTCTTGAGAGGGCACTATAATTGGTTTACCGTTAGCCGGAGAAAGAACGTTATTCGTTGACATCATTAAAACGCGAGCCTCCAGCTGTGCCTCTAAACTTAAAGGAACATGAACGGCCATTTGATCACCATCGAAGTCAGCATTGAAAGCAGAACATACTAATGGATGTAGATTTATCGCCTTTCCTTCTATTAAAACCGGTTCAAATGCTTGTATTCCAAGCCTGTGTAGGGTAGGAGCGCGATTTAAAAGCACTGGGTGCTCTCTAATTACTTCTTCCAAAATATCCCAAACCTCTGGCCTTTCTCTTTCTACCATCTTTTTTGCTTGCTTTACTGTAGAGGAAAGACCACGCGCCTCAAGTTTTGAGTAAATGAAAGGTTTAAAAAGTTCGAGAGCCATTTTTTTTGGCAGCCCACACTGATGGAGCTTTAGTCCTGGACCTGTCACGATTACCGAGCGACCAGAAAAGTCGACTCGCTTCCCCAAAAGATTCTGCCTGAAACGTCCTTGCTTACCTTTTAGCATATCTGAAAGCGATTTTAAGGGTCTTTTGTTTCCCCCTGTTATTACGCGTCCGCGTCGCCCATTATCAAAAAGTGCATCAACTGATTCTTGGAGCATCCTTTTTTCATTTCTGATTATAATATCGGGAGCCTTTAATTCCATTAAACGTTTAAGTCTGTTATTCCGATTGATAACTCTTCTGTAAAGATCATTTAAGTCTGAAGTGGCAAACCTTCCTCCATCCAAAGGGACTAAAGGTCTTAGCTCAGGCGGGATTACCGGAATTACAGTCATAATCATCCATTCTGGTTTATTGGAGCTTTCTCTGAAATTTTCAACCAGCTTCAGTCTCTTTATGATCTTCTTCGGCTTAAGTTCTCCAGTAGCCTCTTTAAGTTCTTCTCTTAGCTTTTCAGCCTCAGACTCAACATCTATCGCTTTGAGCATTTCTCTAATTGCCTCTGCTCCAATTCCTGCTTGAAAGGCGTCCAAGCCGTACTGATCTTGAGCATCTAAATATTCTTCTTCAGAAAGCAATTGACCTGCCTTTAGGTCAGTCAAACCAGGCTCTATAACTACATATTGCTCGAAGTACAATATTCTTTCGAGATCTCTTAAAGTCATGTCCAACATCAATCCAATTCTTGACGGTAAAGATTTTAAAAACCAAATATGTGCTACAGGGGAAGCAAGTTCAATATGACCCATCCTTTCCCGTCTTACCTTTTGCAAAGTTACTTCAACCCCACACTTTTCACACGTGACGCCTCTATACTTCATCCTTTTATATTTACCACAAAGACATTCGTAATCTTTGACCGGCCCAAATATTCTTGAACAAAATAGGCCGTCTCTTTCAGGCTTAAATGTACGATAATTTATAGTTTCGGGCTTTTTTATTTCACCAAAAGACCAACTCAATATTCTCTCAGGTGAGGCTATGGAAATTCGTATTTCATCGAATGTCTTAAGCGCTTGTTGTTTGCCAAATGGATTGGTTATTTCTTTATTCATTTTTACATCCTATAAAACGTTTGAGTTTGCATCTCTAAAGCAACTAATTGATTTCATCATCCAGAAGTTCTATATTGAGGCCTAAAGATCGAATTTCTTTAACCAAAACATTAAATGATTCTGGGATCCCTGCTTCAAAATTGTCTTCCCCTTTTACAATGCTTTCATAAACTTTTGTTCTACCTGCCACATCATCAGACTTAACTGTTAACATCTCTTGAAGAGAGTATGCTGCTCCATAAGCTTCTAAAGCCCAGACTTCCATTTCACCAAAGCGCTGGCCTCCAAACTGTGCTTTGCCACCTAATGGCTGTTGGGTCACTAAACTATACGGACCAGTTGATCTTGCATGTATTTTTTCATCTACTAAATGGTGCAGCTTAAGAATATATTTTACTCCAACAGTGACTGGCCTCGCAAATTGTTCTCCTGTCCTTCCATCAAACAGAATTGACTGAGCACTCTCGTCTAAACCGGCCCTCTTTAGCGCCTCTGTGACATCACTTTCTTTCGCCCCATCAAAAACTGGCGTTGCAATGGGCACACCAAACTTGACGTTATTGGCGACAGCAAGCAACTTATCTGAAGATACCCCTTTGATCTGTTTCTCAAATTCATCAGCTCCATACGCATTTTGCAACGCATTCTCCAAAATCTTTGCATCGTTGTTTTTCTTAAACTCTGAGATAGCATTGTTTACAGAATCTCCTAAAGTCTTTGCTGCCCATCCCATATGGGTCTCGAGGATTTGTCCGACATTCATTCTACTTGGCACTCCTAATGGATTTAAAACTAGATCTACCGTAGTTCCATCTTCCAAAAATGGCATATCCTCCTCGGGTACAACTTTTGAAATGACCCCCTTGTTACCGTGCCTTCCTGCCATCTTATCACCTGGTTGCAGTTTTCGTTTGACAGCCACAAAGACCTTCACCATCTTCATTACACCAGGAGGCAAATCATCTCCTCTCCTAACCTTTTCGACTTTGTCTTGATAGGAATCACTTGCAATCTTCTTTTGCTTCTCAAATTGATCGTGCAAAGCCTCCATTTTTTCAGCATCGCTTTCTGACTCTAAGGAAAACTTCCACCAAAGTCCCCTCGACAAACTATCTAGAATATCTTGATTGATTTTTGATCCATGTGCCGAACCTTTTGGTCCATCATTGATTTTCTTCCCAATCAAAAGATCATTTAATCTTGAATAAATATTTCTCTCCAAGATCTCTAACCCATCGTCCCTGTCTCGGCTTAGTCGCTCTATTTCATGTCGCTCATTCTGCAATGCTCGCTCGTCTTTTTCTATTCCATGACGATTGAAAACCCTTACTTCGACTACAGTTCCCTGGTCGCCTGGTCCCATCCTTAGGGAAGTATCCCTCACATCTGAAGCTTTCTCACCAAATATAGCTCTAAGAAGTTTTTCTTCAGGCGTCATCGGGCTTTCACCCTTTGGGGTTATCTTGCCAACAAGTATGTCGCCTGGTCCAACCTCTGCTCCAATATATACAATCCCAGCTTCATCCAAATTTCTAAGAGAATCTTCACCCACGTTAGGTATATCTCTAGTGATCTCTTCTGGACCTAGCTTGGTATCCCTAGCTGCCAATTCAAACTCTTCGATATGCACAGAAGTGAACACATCATCTTTAACAAGCCTTTCAGAAATTAAAATGGAGTCTTCGTAATTATACCCGTTCCAAGGCATGAATGCGACTAATACATTTTTCCCTAAGGCGAGTTCACCCATATCAGTTGAAGGACCATCCGCTATAACCTCTCCTTTAAACACAGAGTCACCCTTTTTAACTAAAGGTCGCTGGTTGATACAAGTATTTTGATTCGATCTTTGAAACTTTCTCAACCTGTAAATATCAACACCATGATCACCAACTTCTACTTCATCTGTCACCCTAACCACAATTCTTGTCGCATCGACCTGATCAATTACACCTGAGCGTTTTGCAACAATTGCTGCCCCAGAGTCTTTCGCAACGACTGACTCCATCCCAGTGCCAACAAAAGGTGCCTCCGCAGTTAACAAAGGCACAGCTTGTCTTTGCATGTTCGATCCCATCAACGCCCTATTAGCATCATCGTTTTCTAAAAATGGTATCAATGAGGCTGCCACCGACACTAATTGCTTAGGCGAAACATCAATATAATCGACTGACTCGGAAGGATAGAGCATGTAATCCCCGAATCGGCGGGTTGAAACCAACTCATTCTCAAAGGAATCGTCTTTTGTTAGCTTTGCGTTAGCCTGAGCAATAGTATACTTCATCTCCTCTGTTGCAGACATATAAATTACTTCATCAGTAACCTTGCCACCATTAACTCGCCTATATGGGGTTTCAATAAAACCATATTTATTAACTTTTGCAAACGACGCTAAAGAATTGATTAGTCCTATATTTGGACCTTCTGGGGTTTCAATGGGGCACACTCTTCCATAGTGAGTTGGATGAACATCCCTAACCTCAAAACCTGCCCTATCCCTAGTTAAGCCTCCGGGACCGAGCGCAGAAAGACGTCTTTTGTGAGTAACCTCAGATAGTGGGTTTGTTTGATCCATAAATTGTGATAATTGACTAGAGCCGAAAAATTCTTTTACAGATGCCGCTGCTGGTTTGGCATTAATAAGATCTTGAGGCATTACAGTATCAATTTCCACCGAAGACATCCGTTCACGTATAGCTCTTTCCATTCTTAACAAGCCAACCCGGTATTGATTCTCCATAAGCTCACCGACAGATCTTACCCTCCTGTTTCCTAAGTGATCAATGTCATCGATTTCACCTTTGCCGTCCTTCAATTCCACTAGAGCAGCAATTACAGCAACAATGTCTTCTTTCCTAAGTGTCCGCATTGTGTCTGGTGCGTCAAGATCAAGACGCATGTTTAGCTTAACTCTACCTACGGCAGAAAGATCATATCTCTCTTCGTCAAAAAAAAGCGACTTAAAAAGATCGGCAGCAGCATCTATTGTAGGCGGCTCTCCAGGTCTCATAACTTTGTAAATATCTTCAAGAGCCATCTCACGATTAAAATTCTTATCAGAAACCATGGTATTTCTTATATAAGGGCCAACATTTACGTGATCTATATCTAATGTCGATATTTCAGTCACCCCGTTATCAAAAAGCATTTTCAGATTGCCACCAGTTATAGACCCACTTTTCTGATCAAAATCGCACGTTATTTCTTCACCGGCTTCTAACCAAATCTCACCAGTTTTTTCGTTGACTATATCATTCGAAGCAAAACGTCCAATTATTGAATCGAATGGCACCAGGATTTGCTTAACAGACTTGGACTCCTCAATCTCCTTAACAAATCTGGGAGTGATCTTCTTCCCAGCTTCTGCAATCACTTCGCCAGTATCAGCATCAACCAAGTCAAACGCAGGCTTAATCCCTCTAAAACGAGATGGATAAAACGGCATCGACCATTTGTTCTCCCCACTTACACAGTATTTCACTTCTTTATAATACGTATCGCAAATGTCTTCTTGACTCAATCCCAACGCGTAAAGAAGTGTGGACACAGGTATTTTTCTCCTTCGATCTATCCTTACAAATACTAAGTCCTTAGCATCAAACTCAAAATCAAGCCAAGAGCCTCGATAAGGAATAATTCTACTTGTGAAAAGTATTTTCCCAGAAGAGTGTGTCTTACCCTTATCATTATCAAAGAAAACTCCAGGTGATCTATGCATCTGGGAGACAACAACTCGCTCAGTCCCATTAACAAGAAACGTGCCGTTAGGTGTCATCAGGGGAATGTCACCCATATAAACATCCTGCTCTTTAATACCCTTTACTGATTTTGCCTGACTTTCCTCGTCTATTTCAAAAACTATTAGGCGTAATTTTACCTTGAGAGGAGCTCCATAGGTTAAATCTCTCTGATGGCATTCCTCAAGATCGTATTTTGGTTTTTCCAACTCATACGAGACAAATTCCAAAACAGCTGTTTCGTTAAAATCGGTGATTGGAAAGATCGACTCAAATGCTCCTCTAATCCCTTCTCCTTTTCCAGGTTCAGCTCCTTCTCCAGATCTTAAAAATAAATCGTATGATGATTTTTGTACCTCGATTAGATTGGGCATCTCTGCGACCTCTCTAATCTTGCCAAAATATTTTCTTATTCGACTTTTAGTTAATATATCTTTGCTCATGAAAACCTCTGACATCTGTCTTTCTAATCTGATCGGGAAATCAGATCATTGAATTTCAAAAGCTCTTCCAATTCATGTGCTCTCCCAAAGCACTCCCGAAAAGAGATTAAGTATTTGTAATAGGTATGTGAAGATTGCATCTTTGGTATTACCCTTAAGATAGCTCCACTTCAGCTCCCGCCTCCTCAAGTTTCTTCTTGATTTCATCAGCCTCTTCTTTTGGAATGCCTTCTTTAACAGCTTTTCCACCTGCTTCGACGAGGTCTTTGGCCTCTTTCAACCCCAATCCCGTTATAGTTCTAACTTCTTTGATAACGTTGATCTTTTTATCACCTGCTGCTTTTAAAATAACGTTAAATTCGCTTTTCTCATCTTCGCCTGAATCTGCATCAGCTCCACCAGCCCCACCACCAGCAGTTGCTCCCGCTACCATCACGGCACCTCCAGCAGCCGGTTCAATTCCATATTCATCCTTCAACAAGTTTTTTAACTCGACAGCGTCCACCAGGGACAACTTGGAGATATCTTCTGCTAGTTTTTTTAAATCAGCCATTATTATTTACCCATTTCTAAAAGTTTAAAGTTGAAGAGAACACTATACTAGCCTCCCCCTATATTTTCTAAAGCACCTGCGATCGCCGAAGCCGGACCAGTAAAATTTGCCGTCAAATTACCCCCTGGTGATGTGAGAATAGCGCTAATACTCGATAGAACTTCTTCCCTTGAAGGTAGCTTTGAAACTTCGGTTACATCATTGGAGTCCAAAATCTTGTTGCCCATTGCCCCACCAACAATTTTTAGATTCTCGTTAGTTTTTGCAAATTCAACAGATATCTTAGCTGCTGTCACCGGATCTTCTGAATACATAAGAACAATCTGATCAATCAGTAAATGCTTCATCCCCTCTGGAGGTGACTTCTCTATTGCAATTCGCGCAAGCCGGTTTTTTGCTACACGTACGTTCGCACTATTTTCTCGCATTTTTTTTCTTAGGTCAGACATTTCGGCTACAGTGATGCCGGCATATTTAGCGGCAACAATAATTCCAGAATGCTTGAAAACATCTTTCAACTCACTTACCACTTGTTCTTTTCTAGCTCTATCCAACTATTCTACTCCAACGTTTGTGCCTCTCACAGCTTTCCAGGCCAGAGGCTAAAAAAGGATTGCTCCTTTAACAAAACAGGTAGGTGAGCTTGACTAAAAAATATAGCCTGTACAATCTCTACCTGTCTCAGGCAGGGTTTACACGTTAAGATACCCACCATCTTAGACTGACCACTAGTTACGATTACTAACGGTCATTATGCCGCATGTTATTTAATTAATCATGCGTATTATCAGTTGACGAATTGATTACTATCAATTGTCACACTCGGTCCCATCGTTGAGCTTACAGATATTTTTTTCAAATATGAACCTTTTGCTCCTCCGGGTTTCGCCTTATTAACTGATTCGATAAATGCAGTAATATTTTCCGAAATTTTTTGTTTGTCAAATGATACTTTTCCTAACCCTGCTTGTACAACTCCAGATTTTTCAACTTTAAACTGAACTTCACCAGACTTTGCCGATTTTACAGCCTTTTCGACATCGATTGTAACAGTACCTACTTTGGGGTTTGGCATTAAATTTCTTGGGCCAAGCACCTTACCCAACCTTCCAACAATTGCCATCATGTCAGGTGTTGCGATACAGCGATCAAAGTCAATTGCCCCACCTTGAATATTTTCCATTAAATCCTCTGCTCCAACAACATCGGCTCCTGCCTTCTTTGCCTCTTCAGCCTTTTCGCCCCTCGCAAAAACAGCTACACGAACGTCTTTCCCATTGCCGTGAGGTAGAGCACATACGCCTCTAACCATCTGATCAGCATGTTTTGGATCAACACCAAGATTAATTGCTATATCTATCGTTTCATCGAACTTAGCTGAGGCATTGCTTTTGACCAAGCTCACAGCTTCTTCAATGCTGACATCATATTTGCCCTCAAATTCTTTTTTAGCGCTTAAAAATTTTTTTCC